>JAQURX010000012.1 GCA_028715415.1 Candidatus Omnitrophota bacterium
TTTATAAAATGCGTTCAGAGAATCAATCTCAGGAACAGGCGTCACGCTGCATGGATTGTTCAACTCCATTCTGCCATTGGGCTTGCCATTTGGGTAATTATATTCCGGAATGGAATGATTATAGCTTTAATGGAAATTGGAAACAGGCATTTACCCTTTTGGATGCTACAAACAATCTTCCTGAAATAACCGGAAGGGTTTGCCCTGCGTTATGCGAATATGCCTGTGTTTTAGGGCTAAATGACGATCCTGTTACTATACGTGAAAACGAGCTTTCCATTATAGAAGCGGGTTTTAAAGCCGGGTTAATGAAGCCAAATCGCATAGAGCATAGGACAGGGAAGAAAATAGCTGTTGTTGGTTCCGGGCCTGCAGGTTTATCTTGTGCTGCCCAACTTAATAGGGCAGGGCACAATGTAATTGTTTTTGAGCGCGATAATAAGCCGGGGGGAATCCTGCGCTATGGGATTCCTGATTTTAAACTTGAGAAAAATATATTAGACAGGCGTATTAATATTTGGAAAGAAGAAGGGGTGGTTTTTAAAACAAATATAAATGTGGGGGTTGATTATCCGTCTGGAAAACTCTTAGAAGATTTTGACGCAGTTTGTTTAGCAGGCGGAAGCCGTGTGCCGAGGGACCTTAAAATAGAAGGAAGGGATTTGAAAGGGATTCACTTTGCAATGGATTATCTTTCGCAATCAAATAAACGCATAGCAAAAGAGAAATTTACGGAAAAAGATTTAATTGACGCTAAGGGTAAAAATGTGGTAATTATCGGAGGTGGAGATAGTGGAGCTGATTGCGTAGGGACTGCTCATCGCCAGAAAGCCTCATGTGTAGTACAGATTGAAGTTTTGCCTCAGCCTGCCAAATGCAGGATTAAAACGCAACCTTGGCCAAAGTATCCGCTTCTTTTAAAAGTTACCACCAGCCATGAAGAAGGTGGAGAGAGGCATTGGGCTGTACTTACAAAACGATTTATTGGCGAAAAGGGTATGGTAAAAAAGATTTCTTGTGTAAAAGTGGAATTTACTAAAGGAGCAGATAATACATGCTCTGTAATGAAAGAAATTCCCGGAAGTGAATTTGATATTAATGCAGATCTGGTTATCCTTGCAATTGGGTTTTTACATCCTGAGCAAAAAGGATTGCTTAAAGATTTAAATGTTAAGTTTGATTCTCGGGGGAATGTTTTAACAGACGATAAATATGCGACATCGGTTGAAAAGGTATTTTCCGCAGGGGATATGCATCGCGGTCAATCATTGGTAGTTTGGGCTATTTCAGAAGGAAGGCGATGTGCACATTTTATAGATAAATATTTGATAAAGGAAAGTCATTTACCGATTATTTAATACCCCGCGCCGCGGGTACCTCAGCATAAATGAATGCCGAGTATCCCGCTTCTGCGGGATATGCCCTTGTGGGCAAGAGGAGAAAGTATGATAAGCACGGGGATAAAAGGATTGGATAATGTAATTACCGGCTTAAGGCTTGGGGATAATGTGGTTTGGCAGATAGATGATATGAATGACTATATTGATCTTGTAAAGCCTTTTGTTCGCCAGGCCTTAAAAGAGAAAAAGAAAGTTATTTATATGAGGTTTGCAACTCATAAAGAGTTGCTCAAGCCTTCTTCCGAAATAAAAAGATATGAGCTTAACGCGCAAGCAGGTTTTGAATCTTTTACCGCCAAGGTAAATAGTATTATTACCGAGGAAGGCGAAGGTGCATATTACATATTTGATTGTTTATCCGAGCTTCTTTTATCATGGGCAACAGATCTTATGATCGGTAATTTCTTTATGGTCACCTGCCCATATCTTTACGAGCTTAAGACAGTTACTTATTTTTCTATAATGCGCAATAACCATTCTTTTAAATCTATTGCCCGTATACGTGAAACAACGCAGCTTCTTATGGATGTGTATCATTGCGAAGGCAATTATTATGTGCACCCTTTAAAGGTCTGGAATCGTTATACACCGACTATGTTTTTGCCTCATCAGAAAGAAGGCGAGAAGTTCGTCCCCATTACTGATAGTGTTAATGCCGTTGAGATACTTTCATATATCCGTGAGAAAGGTGCACAGAGCGCAAAGAGGAATCTTGATTACTGGGACCGGTTATTCCTTGAGGTAGAGTCATTAGTCAAAAGTAAGGCTACTACGAATCAGAAGAGCGAGATGATAGAGAAGCTTTGCAATCTGATGATCTCAAAAAATAAAAGGATTTTATCTCTTGCTATTAAGAATTTTTCTCTGGAAGAATTAATTGAGATAAAGTCAAGGTTAATCGGGACAGGCTTTATCGGAGGGAAAGCCGTGGGAATGCTTTTGGCGCGTAAGATCATAGAGTCCAAGTTTGCAAATTGGCAAAAGCTTTCCGAGCCGCATGATTCATTTTATATAGGATCCGATATTTTTTACTCTTTTATAGTGCATAACCGCTGGTGGAAATTGCATATGCAGCAAAAAAGCGAAGAAGGCTATTTTAATACCGCCAGGATCCTTAAAGAAAAGATGCTTTACGGGATTTTTCCTGATGAGATCATGGAGCGTTTCCAGCAAATCGTGGAATATTTTGGGTCATCTCCGATTATTGTCCGTTCGAGCTCTCTTCTTGAGGATGATTTCGGGAATGCGTTTGCCGGAAAATATGAGAGCGTTTTCTTGGCTAATCAGGGAAGCCCCGAGCAAAGATACATCCAGTTTGCCGAGGCTGTGAAGAAAATCTACGCAAGCACAATGAATGAAGATGCGCTTGTATATAGGAAGCAAAGAGGTTTAGATAAGCTGGATGAACAGATGGCGCTTTTAGTGCAGCGTGTCTCAGGGTCACATCATAAGCATTATTTCTTTCCTGACCTTGCAGGAGTGGGGGTTTCATATAATACCTATGTTTGGAATAGGGATATTGATCCAAAAGCAGGTATGCTTAGGATTGTCTTTGGCTTAGGGACAAGGGCGGTTAATCGCGTTGAAGGTGATTACCCGAGGATGGCTGCATTAAGTGACCCGTCGCGCAGGCCGTATGCAGAAAAAGATGATTTAAGAAAATATTCACAGCATAAAGTTGATCTTATAAATACAAAAGAAAATATTTTTGAGACTATTTCTTTTGAAAAGTTGGCGAATGAGAAATTTATTACAGATGTTAACAGTATAGCGGTAAGAGATGATGAATCTACGCAGTTTAGGAGAGATAAGGGTTTAGAGGATAAAGATTGCTGGATATTGACACTTGATAAAGCTCTGGAGAAAAAATCACTGGTAGATTCATTAAGAAAAATACTGGAAATTCTTGAAACAAGTTATGATTATCCGGTTGAAATAGAATTTACCATTAATTTTACCAAAAATAATGCTTTTAGGATAAATCTCCTGCAGTGCAGGCCGCTGCAGACTCGTGGTTTGGGGCCTAAGGTTAATATGCCGCAAAAAATAAACAAGAATGATATACTCTTCCAGTCGCAAGGGTATTTCTTGGGAGGGAATATTTCACAGAAAATTAGTTGGGTTATCTATGTTGACCCGCAGGAGTATTGTAAGTTAGGCCTGAATGACAAGTACGAGATTGCGCGTGTTATCGGGAATTTGAATAGGATTATTAAAGATAAGGAAGAGCTCCCTACGCTTCTTATGGGGCCCGGCAGGTGGGGTACAACAACTCCATCTTTGGGTGTTCCTGTTAAATTTGCGGAGATTAATAATGTAGCAGCTCTTGCTGAAATTGCTTTTTCAGCCGGGAATCTTATGCCGGAGTTATCCTTTGGAACGCATTTCTTCCAAGACCTGGTTGAGACAAATATATTCTATTGCGCTTTATTCCCCGAAAAAAAAGAAGTAGTTTTTAATAAAGCTTGGTTTAAAGATACAAAAAATTTATTTACCGAATTAATGCCTGAATCTGCTAAGTATGAAGATTTGATTGGGGTTTATGGTGTAGACAAGAGGGGTTTAAAGATCATGTCAGACGTAATATCGCAGAGGGTAGTATGTTTTTCAGTTTAAAGAGGAGGGGAGTTTAGTATGTCTAAATATATTTTTGTAACCGGCGGAGTTATCTCAAGCTTAGGTAAAGGCATTGCTTCTGCTTCAATAGGGAAAATTCTGGAAAGCCGCGGCCTAAAGATAGCAATCATGAAACTTGATCCCTATATTAATGTTGATCCCGGGACAATGAATCCTTATCAGCATGGAGAAGTTTATGTAACTGAGGATGGGGCAGAGACAGATTTGGACCTTGGGCATTACGAACGTTTTACCAATGCCCAGACTTCTAAATTTAATAATATTACTACAGGGCAAATTTATAATTGGGTGATTTCCAAAGAAAGAAGAGGGGATTATTTAGGTAAGACTATTCAGGTTATACCGCAGATTACCGATGCAATTAAGGAAAGGATTAAGGAATGCTCAGGAGTTTCCAAGGCTGATATTGTGATTGTTGAGGTGGGCGGAACAGTAGGCGATATTGAAAGCCTGCCATTTTTAGAGGCAGCACGGCAATTCAGGTTAGATATGGGGTATGACAATGTGCTATATATTCATCTGACTCTTGTGCCATATATAGAAGCAGCCGGCGAGGTAAAAACAAAACCCACCCAGCATAGCGTAGGCACCTTGCGTGAGATAGGTATTATTCCAGATATATTAATCTGCCGCACAGAAAAGCCGTTATCCGAGAGCGTTAAGGAAAAGATTTCTTTATTTTGCAATGTGAAGAAAGAAGCGGTTATTGAATCTCCTGACATGGAGTCAATCTATCAGATTCCTTTGGTATTTAAGAAACAGATTCTAGATGAGATAATCTTAAGCCATTTTAAATTGATTTGCAAATTCTCAGATTTAAAGGAGTGGGAAGGGGGCGTAGTAAACAGGGTGCTTACTCCCAAGAACAAGGTTACTATTGCCGTCGTGGGAAAATATATTGAGTTGCAAGATGCCTATAAGTCAATATACGAAGCGCTTATTCATGCCGGAATTCATAATGATACGAAAGTAGAGATAAAAAGAATTGATTCCGAGAGCCTTGAGAAATCGGAGATAGGGAAGATAATGCATGGAGTTTCCGGGATTCTTGTCCCCGGAGGATTTGGTTATCGTGGGATTGAGGGTAAGATTAAAGCGATTAAGTTTGCGCGCCAGAATAAAATTCCCTTTTTAGGTATTTGTTTAGGGATGCAATGTGCAGTAATTGAGTTTGCAAGGAATGTGTGTAATTTAAGCGGGGCAAATTCCACTGAATTTAAGAAGACAAAATATCCGGTAATTAGTTTGCTGGCAGAGCAGGAGGATATTGAAGATTTAGGCGGGACTATGCGTTTAGGCGCGTATCCCTGTAAAATTAAAAAAAATTCACTTGTTTTCAAAGCTTATGGTAGAATGCTCATCCAAGAGCGCCACCGCCACCGCTATGAATTTAATAATAAATACCGTAAAGCCTTTGAGAGTAAAGGCATGGTTTTCTCAGGAGTATACCCTAAGAAGAATTTGGTAGAGATAGTTGAGGTTAAGGGGCATCCTTATTTTATTGCAGTGCAGTTTCATCCGGAGTTCAAATCTAAGCCGGATAAGGCGCATCCTTTATTTAGGGATTTTATTAAGGCAGCATTAAATAAACTATAAGCATATGGAAATAATACTCGCATTAGAAGACGGGAGAATTTTTAGAGGCAAGTCCTTTGGCTCAACCGGTGAAAGATATGGGGAGGTGGTATTTAATACCAGCATGACCGGTTATCAGGAGATTATTACCGATCCATCTTATAAGGGGCAGATTGTGGCAATGACTTATCCTCTTATAGGTAATTATGGCGTTAACAAAGAAGATATTGAGTCGCGTAAGCCATTCTTGGAAGGTTTTGTGGTCAAAGAGTGCAGTAAAATTGCAAGTAATTGGCGTAGCAGCCAGTCTTTGCCCGATTACCTTAAAGAAAATAATATTTTAGGGATTGAAGGCATAGATACGCGTGCGCTTACTTTACATATTAGAAAAGCCGGGGCGATGAAAGCAGTGCTTTCAACCATAGATTTGGATGAGAAGAGTTTAATTAAGAAAGCTAAGAATTCCCCGGGGTTAGTAGGTATTGATTTAGTGCAGAAGGTAGCAGTAGAAAAAAAATATATCTGGCGGGGTGTTAAACAGGGAAGATACAAAGTCGTAGTGCTTGATTGCGGTTTAAAATATAACAGCTTACGGGAATTATCTAAACATAATTGCCAGGTTATTGTTTTACCGGCAAAGGCATCTGCTGAAGAAATCTTAAGCCTTAAGCCCGATGGGTTGCTTTTATCAAATGGCCCGGGAGACCCGGCTGCAGTTGAATATGTTATTAAAACCACGCGCAAGCTAATCGGGAAATTGCCGATTTTCGGTATTTGCTTGGGGCATCAGATGCTCGGGCTTGCGTTAGGCGGCAAGACTTATAAGCTCAAATTCGGCCATCACGGCGCAAATCATCCGGTTAAAGACTTAAAAACCGGGAAGGTTTCTATCACGGTGCAAAATCACGGATTTTGTGTAGATATAGATTCATTGGATAAAAGAGAAGTAGAGATTACCCATATAAATTTGAATGACCAGACTTTAGAGGGAATGCGGCTTAAAAAATTTCCGGTATTTTCCGTGCAGTTCCACCCGGAAGCTGCTGCCGGTCCGCATGACGCAGAATATTTATTTGGTAACTTTATCGCTTTAATGGAGAAACATGCCTAAAAGAAAAGATATTAAAACAATTTTGATTATTGGCTCTGGGCCCATTGTCATAGGGCAAGCCTGTGAATTTGATTATTCCGGAAGCCAGGCCTGCAAAGTATTAAGAGAAGATGGTTACAGGGTAGTTTTGGTAAATTCAAATCCTGCTACAATCATGACTGATCCCGAGCTTGCCGATAGGACATATATTGAACCTTTAACCGTTGAGGTGCTGGAAAAAATCATTGCTAAAGAAAGGCCTGACGCCCTTCTTCCTACATTAGGGGGCCAGACTGCTTTAAACCTTACTGTGGAATTGGCGGAGAAAGAGATTCTGAAAAAATATAAAGTTGAAACTATCGGAGCGAATATCAAGGCGATTAAAAAAGGCGAAGATAGGTTATTGTTTAAAGAAGCAATGCAGAAGATAGGCTTGGATTTACCTAAAAGCGATAAGGCCTATAATTTAAAACAAGCTGTTAAGGTTGCAAAAAAAATAGGTTTTCCTTTAATTATCCGTCCAAGTTTTACCTTAGGGGGGACCGGAGGAAGTATCGCTTATTCATTAAATGAATTTAAAGACTTAGCCCGGCGCGGCCTTGAGTCAAGCATGATTAGTGAGATTTTAATTGAGGAGTCGGCAATCGGCTGGAAAGAATTTGAGTTGGAGGTAATGCGCGACTTAAAAGATAATGTAGTGGTTATTTGTTCTATTGAAAATCTTGACCCGATGGGGATTCATACAGGAGATAGTATTACCGTAGCTCCCATCCAGACCTTAACTGATAGAGAATATCAGAAGATGCGGGATGCGGCAATTGCCTGCATAAGAGAAATCGGCGTTGAGACGGGCGGTTCAAATGTCCAATTTGCCGTTCATCCTAAAACCGGACGGATGGTAATCATTGAAATGAATCCAAGGGTATCTCGGAGTTCGGCATTAGCTTCCAAGGCAACAGGTTTTCCTATTGCTAAAATTGCAGCCAAACTCGCCGTAGGCTATACCTTGGATGAAATATCCAATGATATTACCAAAGAAACACCTGCCTGTTTTGAGCCGGCAATTGATTATTGTGTTGTGAAAATCCCCAGGTTTACCTTTGAAAAATTCCCGGAGGCGAAAGATATTTTAGGCGTGTCCATGAAATCAGTCGGAGAAACCATGGCAATCGGCCGCACATTTAAAGAAGCCCTGCAAAAAGGACTAAGGGGATTAGAAATCGGCCACAGCGGGCTGGATACTAAGTTAAAATATATGGAAATCTCCGATAAAAAAATAAACCACAGGTTAAAAGAAGCGAATGCATCAAGGATCTTTTATATTAAATATGCTTTACAAAAAGGTTATAGCGCCAAAAAAATAAATTCTCTTACCAAGATCGATCCTTGGTTTATTGAGAATATCAAACAGGTTGTTGATTTAGAGAATTCCTTGATAAAAGAATATTCTAAGGATAGAAAATTAAGTTTGGAATCATTACGTAAAGCAAAAGAGTTTGGTTTCAGCGACCGGCAGATTGCTGGGTTTACACATAGCGATGAAATTGCCGTGAGGAATTTACGTAAGAGAAGTAACATTAATGCTACTTTTAAATTAGTAGATACTTGTGCGGCAGAGTTTATTGCCCATACGCCGTATTACTATTCAACATACGAAGAGCAGGATGAGGTAGAGGTTACCAAAAAGAAGAAAATTATGATTTTAGGAGGCGGCCCAAATCGGATCGGCCAGGGTATTGAATTTGATTATTGTTGTTGTCATGCCTCCTTTGCCCTTAAAGAACTGGGTTATGAGACGATTATGGTAAATTCTAATCCAGAAACCGTTTCTACGGATTATGATACTTCGGATAAACTTTATTTTGAGCCGCTTACTTTTGAAGATGTGATGAATATCATTGATAAAGAAAAACCCGACGGGGTGATTGTGCAATTAGGCGGGCAGACCCCTTTAAACTTAGCCAGGCAGCTGGAAAAAGCAGGCGCAAAGATTATTGGGACTAGCGTTGGTTCCATTGACCGGGCGGAAAATAGGGATAAGTTTGCTAAAGTCCTTAATAAATTAAAGATTAGCCAGCCGGAAAATGGCTCAGCAATTTCAAAACAAGAAATAATAGAGACTGCTAATAGAATCGGCTTTCCAGTATTAGTCAGGCCTTCCTATGTTTTAGGCGGCCGGGCAATGAAGATAGTATATGATGCAAAAACTCTCTTAGGTTTTATCAAAGAAGCCCAAGAAGCATCGGCAGGGCATCCAGTTTTAATAGATAAGTTTTTAGAGGATGCGGTCGAAGTAGATGTGGATGCAATCTCCGATGGGAAGGCTACGATTATCGGCGGAATTATGGAGCATATTGAAGAGGCAGGGGTGCATTCAGGGGACTCAGCATGCGTTATCCCCGCCCATACTTTGGGAGATGAGATTATTGAGGAGATTAGAAAAGATACTTATGCTTTAGCAAAAGAATTGGGAGTCAGGGGTTTAATAAATATCCAATTTGCCATTAAGGGCGAGCAGGTCTATGTATTAGAGGTAAATCCTCGTGCCTCAAGGACTATCCCTTTTGTGAGTAAAGCCACGGGTGTGCCATTAGCTAAATTAGCGGCTAAAGTAATGGCAGGTAAGACTCTTAAGCAGTTAGGTTTAACTTCAGAGAAGAAAGTTGAGCATATTTCAGTCAAAGAGTCGGTTTTGCCATTTTCGCGTTTTTCCGGGGTGGATATATTATTGGGCCCGGAGATGAAGTCAACCGGAGAGGTAATGGGGATAGATTCTTCTTTTGGCAGGGCTTTTTATAAATCTCAGCTTGCTGCAAATCAAAATCTCCCCTTAAAAGGAAAGATTTTTATCAGTGTCAAGAATAGCGATAAGAGAGGTATTGTCTTTATCGCCAAGAAACTCTCGGATATGAATTTTGAGCTTATTGCTACGAGGGGTACATACAAGGCGCTAACTTCCAATAATATTAGAGTGCAGCTCGTTGGTAAAATTAACGAAGGCGATAGGCATATATTAGAGTTGATCAAAAAAGGAGATTTAAAATTAGTAATTAATACTCCATCAGGCCAGCGCGGCCAATCGGATATGAAGCCTATCAGAAGTTTAGCAGTTACTTATGGCGTGCCTTGCATTACTACAATCCAAGGGGCGCAGGCAGCTGTGAATGGTATAGAGGCTATATTAAAAGGCAGCTTCAAGGTAAAGTCTATTCAAGAATATCATAAAAGATAAGATTAAAGTGGCTTCTTCCTGGGTTATGTAAGGTTTACTAAGGGCATTCCCTTTTTGGCTATTTACTTCTGTTTTATTTTACGGTATAATCAAGTCCTAATAAAAGGAGAAATAAATTATGGAAAGTATCTTAAAGAAAGAAATTATTACTAATAAAATAATTTGTAAGACGTTGGGGGTTTTGTTTTTTGTGATTTTGACTGCTCTTGGTGCTTTTGTGCGCATACCTTTGCCTTTTACTCCTGTCCCTGTAACTTTACAGACATTGTTTGTATTATTAAGCGGTGCTTTTTTAGGAAGCTCACTTGGTTTTACCTCTCAAATAAGTTATCTCTTTTTGGGTGTTTTGGGTTTTCCTGTATTTACTCTGGCAGGAAGCAGCCTGCTTTATTTTCTTGGTCCGACCGGAGGGTATATTTTGGGTTTTATTCTAGCTAGTTACATGGTAGGAAGGTTGCTAAAGAAGCCTGGGAATATTACTAAAACTTTAATGGTATTTTCTTTCTGCAGTATTTGTATTTTGCTATGCGGTAGCCTTTGGATCAAATATTTATTAGGGGTTAGCTTTGCAAAAGCTCTTTATCTGGGTTTCGCTCCTTTTATTATCGGGGATTTATGCAAAGCTTGTATTGCCGCTCTTATTTATTCCGGTTTAAAGGGCCGTGTTGGTGCTTAAGTTTTCTGTGGACAAAAGCCTTAATTTATGTTAACTTATTTATAATTTTAACCCCCAATCCTATTGGATGGATTGAGGAGGGTTTGTGCCCAGAGGGAGGTGTACATGAAAAAGAATTCATTGTTTGTTTTAGGACTTGTGATTTTTTTCTTAGCTAGCGGAATTTCTTTTGCTCTTGCCCAAGAACAAGGGGGAGCAGTTGTGCCATCTCAAATTGAGCCGGAGATACAATGGATCTATGGGGATGTAGTGACGTTGGATGCTCAAAACAAGGCAATGACAATTAAATATCTTGATTATGAATCAAATCAGGAGAAAGAGATAGGTATCGTTGTTGATGATAAGACCACTTTTGAAAATGTAAAAACCTTTGATGAAATTAAGCCTAAGGATACAGTTAGCGTAGATTATCTTGCTAATCCCGACGGAAAGAATATCGCAAAAAATATAAATGTTGAGAAAGTAGATGCTTCTATGCAAAAAGAAGCTCCAGTTGAAACAACTCCTCAAGCACTCCCGCAGGAGACAGTTAAGCCAGAGGCTGCAAGCCCGGTAGCTCCTGATTCAACACAACAATAAATATTTATTCAAAGTTATTTTAATATCTAGGCAGGGGAGAAAAGCCCCTGCCTAAAATTTATATGCGGCCAAAAAATATTAAGTTAATTATTTTTGATTTAGACGGCACTCTTGTTGACGCGTATGGCGCTATAGTAGAGAGTTTTAATCATACGATGAAGTCGCTTGGGCTTCCAAAACAGAATCCTAAGACGATACGCCGTGCAGTTGGCTGGGGCGATGCTTTGCTTCTGAAGCCTTTTTTACCCGCTGATGAATTAGATAAGGGGGTTGCTATTTATCGCGCACACCATAAAAGGGCATTATTAAGGCACGCTCATTTATTCCCTTACGCTGAGAAATTACTAAGGTATCTTAAGAAAAAAGGTTATAAATTAGCAGTGGCAAGTAATAGGCCTACGAAATTTTCACGCATTCTGGTTCGCAGCCTGAAAATTGATGTGTTTTTTGATTATCTTCTTTGCGCCGATACTATTAATAATAGAAAACCGCATCCCGAGATTATTAACAGGATAAGAGAGAAATTTAAAGTTGGAGCAAAAGAGGCTGTGTTTGTTGGTGATATGACAATTGATGCCCAGGCAGGCAGGAGGGCAAAAGTTTTTTCCATAATCGTAACTACCGGTTCAAGCAGCCTTGCTGAAATTAAGAAAGAGAAGCCGCAGCTAATAATTAAAAAGATAAGTAGACTCTTTGAAGTTTTATAATTTTTGCGTCTGCCTTGTCTTGTTTCTCGCAGGGACGTTCGCTAAGCCCCAGCGTGGTTGGCTCACTCTCGAAAATTCTCGCTCTGCCTACATTCTATTTAGCGGGGCAACCTTGCCCGCTCGAATTTCCGGAAGCCCTGCTGCGAACCAAGCCAAGTCATCCGCTCTAAGGCTATCGATTATCTTTCGTTCGAAAAGGTTTGCTTGACGGTTTGCTCAGGTTTTGATAGAATACATTAATAAGAGGAGTGATTATGAAGAAGATTCTTTTAACATTGGTGGTATTTTTAGCTTTTGGTTTAACTTTCTCTTTTGCTCAAGAGAAAAAAGATGTAAAACCAGTTAAGGTTATTCTTTTAGTCTCAGAACAAAATATAGAAGGCCCTCAAAAAGCCTGGTGGGCAAGTGAAATTGATTTGTCTACAACCGAAGCAAAGGTGGCGACTAAACTTATTGAAGCGGGATTTGAAGTTTTAGAGCCCTCTATGTTAACAAAGGTTATTAAGCAAGATAAGGCATTTAGGCTGCTTAATTTCCCTCAGGAAAAATCTGTAAAATTAGGGAATCTTTCCAAGGCCGATTATGTAATATTAGGTAAGGCTATTGCCTCAAGCGGTGGAAATGTTCCTCAATCAAAAATGATTTCTTGTTTTGCGAATATTTCAGCGAAATTAATCCGGGTAAAAGATGGTAAGGTAGTTGCTTATCTTGATGCGTCTGGGAATTCCGCGCATATGGATGTAATTACCGGTGGAAGGGAAGCCTTGGCTAACGCCGGAGAAGATTTGGCAGCAAAAATTATTTCAGCTATTGGCAAGCAATCGTAAGGAGAAATACATAGATGAGAAAAATAATTTTATTTACAACACTGGTTTTAACAATTTCATTTTTTTCCGGTTGCGCTTCACTTGATTCTATGATGCAGCCGACAGCCCAAGTTGACAATAATGCGGGGGCAGCTCCTCTTCCGCCTTATTCCGGGCCGAAAGCAAGAGTAGCAATTGCTGATTTTGATGTTAAGGCAGCAAAAGCAGGCAGAGAAATAGGCACGGGCCTACGCGAAATGTTAGTAACCGCGTTAATTAATAGCAGCCGTTTTTCGGTTGTTGAACGACAGGCGCTGAATGCTATTATGCAGGAGCAGGAATTATCTGCTTCCGGGGCAGCTCAGGCAGGTGCGGGTGGCCCTCAAAGAGGGAAAATCAAAACTGCTGATTTGATTATTACTGCTGCAGTGACTGAATTTGAGCCAAATGCATCCGGTGGCGGTGCTGGCATTGGCGGCGGCGGCGGAGTTGGAAGCGGAGTTTTAGGCGGATTATTAGGAGCTTCTTTAAATAAATCTCACATGGCTTTGGATATCCGGATTATTGATGCGTCTACTTCGGAAGTCCTAGCATCTACACGTGTTCAAGGCCAGGCTTCGGATGTGGCAGGTGGTTTCATGGGTGGTTTCATGGGTGGTTGGGCTTTAGGTGGCGGGTTAGGCGCATATGCTAATACTCCAATGGAAAAAGCAATCCGTGTTTGTATTATTGAGGCAGTAAGGTATATATCGCAGACAATCCCGGCAAACTATTATAAATATTAACCTTATAATTATAGGATTAGACAATGGGAAAACGTAAACGTAGGGGAAAGTTGAACTGGCGCTCTAAAAAAGCCAACAAGGGAAGAAGGCCTAACTTAGGTTAGGTTTATTCGTTGGTTTTTAAGTTTAAATTGAGGGCTTTCAAAAAGAAAGCTCTCTTTTTATTTCTTTTTTAGCTGTCAAAACCAATTATGAAAGCAATTGCATTAATTTCAGGCGGGCTTGATAGTATCTTGTCTGCAAAGTTGATTAAAGAACAGGGTGTTGAGATTATCCCGGTAATCTTTAAGATTCCTTTTTGCCATCTTCAGAAGGCTCCTTCTAACGGAGTTAAAGATATTTCTTCTCTGATTTTTGAATGTTTAGGGGTTAAATTAAAATCCTTTGATATCAGTGAGGATTTCTTAAAATTACTTAAAGATCCAAGATATGGCTTTGGTTCAAATATGAATCCTTGTATTGATTGCAAAATACTTATGCTCAAGACAGCAAAAGAGTTGATGAAAGAGTTAGGAGCGGAATTCTTAATTACAGGGGAAGTCCTGGCGCAGCGGCCAATGTCGCAACACAGGCAGGCATTGGAGCTCATACCAAGGAAAGCAGGGGTTCATGATTTGGTGTTAAGGCCGCTTTCTGCGAAAAACTTTCCTCCGACAATCCCTGAATTAAAAGGTTGGGTCAACCGTGAAAAATTACTTAAATTCTCAGGGCGGGGAAGAAGGCCGCAATTGGAATTAGCAGATACTTTGGGTATCAGTGGGTTTAGCTGGCCGGGAGGAGGCTGCCTTTTAACCGACCCTCATTTCTCCTTAAGGCTTAAAGAATTAATTAATCATAGTGAATTAACCGTAGTTAATGCGGCTCTATTAAAATTTGGCCGGCACTTTAGGATTTCAGAAAAAACAAAGTTGGTAGTTGGAAGAGATGAAAAAGAAAACCTGGAGTTAGAAAAATTAGTTGAATCAAACGATTATCTGTTTTATCCTAATGAGAGCCTGGCAGGGCCAACTTCTTTAGCAAGGGGTTTGCTTAATGAAGAGTTGATTAAATTAAGCTGTCAGATAACCTGCTATCATTGTGATTTGGCAGGAAATGCTCAAGCGGAAATTTTATACCGTAAGGGTGCCAAAGGAGAAATCAAGAGTTTAGTTGTTGAACGGATTAGCAAAGATAAATTAGAGGCTTTAAGAATTTAGCTATGAAAAAAGAAGCGCTTCTCTATGAAACGCTGGAAAAAAATATCGTTCATTGTTTTTTATGTGCGCATCAATGCCGGATTGCAGAAGATAAATTTGGTTTCTGCGGGGTAAGGCAAAACCTCGCAGGCAAGCTTTTTACCTTTGCTTACGGAGAAGTAATTACGGCTCATGTTGACCCGATTGAGAAAAAACCCCTGTATCATTTTTTGCCCGGGACCAAAAGTTTTTCCGTTGCAACCATAGGATGCAATTTCCGCTGTAGTTTCTGCCAGAACTGGCAGATTTCTCAGCAGTCTTTCCGCGATGGAAATTTAGGAGGAGAGAAAATATTTCCTCAGGGGATTGTAGAACTTGCTTTAAAGAATAAATGTAGGAGTATTTCTTATACATATACCGAGCCGACAATATTCTTTGAGTACGCTTTTGAAACCGCAAAACTTGCCCACGAAAAAGGCCTTTATAATATCTTTGTTACAAATGGGTTTATGACAAGAGAATGTATTGAGTTAGCCCAGCCTTATCTGGATGCTGCTAATATTGATCTAAAGTTTTTTAAGCAAGATTCTTATAAGAGGGTTTGTTCGGGTTCGCTGCAGCCTGTGCTTGATTCCATCAAGCTAATGCATAAATTGGGCATTTGGGTTGAAGTTACAACTTTAGTTATCCCGGGTGAGAATGATTCTGAAGAAGAGTTATCGGGAATTGCAAAATTCATATCCGGAGTAAGCAAAGATATGCCTTGGCATATTTCCGCTTTTCATCCGGATTATAAATTCTCAGAATATAATCCTACCCCGCAAGCAACTCTTAAAAAAGCTTATGATTTGGGTAAGAATGCGGGCTTAAATTTTGTCTATGTCGGAAATGTTTTAGGTTGGGATGATAATACGTATTGCCCAAGCTGTAAAAAGGTTGTAGTTGAGAGGGAAGGATTTAGCGTTCTGGGTAAAAATATAAAACAGGATAAATGTGGAAGTTGTGGAATAATAATTCCCGGGCTATTTGGAGATATGGATGTTAAAACAAATTAAGAGGATTCACAGGCTCTATGAAACTAGGTTTAGTTTTGGAGCCAGTGCTGCCATAATAACTAATCTTGGTTTAATTGTCGGGCTTAGGACAGGCAGTCACGCTAAATTTAGTATTATCGGTAGTATGTTGGTGATTGCTCTTGCTGATAATGTTTCGGATTCCGTTGGTATTCATATTTATCAGGAATCAGAATGCCTTGAACAAAAAGAAGTTTGGTTATCTACTTTTACCAATTTTTTTAGCAGGCTCTTGGTTTCTCTTACTTTTATTGCTTTGGTTTATTTTTTACCTATCGGCATAGGCGTTGTCAGTTCTTTGATTTGGGGATTATCATTGTTATCTTTTATGAGTTATATGATTGCAAAAGATAGGGGTATCAATCCTTATTGGGCGATATGTGAACATCTATGTATTGCACTTTTAGTAATCATTGTTAGCAATTTTGTTGGTGGAATCATTTTAAGCAGGATTAAATTCTGAATTCATTAAGGAGCTGCCAGATGTTAAGTTTCATCACGTCGTTTTTTATGATTGCAATTGCTGAAATTGGGGATAAAACTCAATTAATTGCCCTATCTTTCTCCACAAAATACAAGCCTTTGAAGGTTTTAGCTGGAGTATTTATCGGAGCGCTTGCAGTGCTTCTTTTGTCTGTGTTGATTGGCGGCCACTTAAGCGCTTTCATTCCTATGAATATTTTAAAGATTATTGTCGGGTTTACTTTTATAGGTTTTGGTATTCTAACTTTAAAAGGCGAACATTGCGATAAGGAAGGCATTAATAAAGTAAATAAATTTGGGCCCATATTAACAGTAGCTATTGCTTTTTTCTTGGCAGAGCTAGGAGACAAAACTCAGCTTGCAACAATTTCTCTGGCTGCGCAATACCAGTCTTTTTTTGGAGTCTGGCTTGGTTCAGCATTGGGTATTGTAGCAGCTGATGCAGTTGCAATTGCAGTTGGAGTTATAGCAGGAAAGAAGCTTCCGCAAAAAACTATTAAGTTTATTTCAGCGGGAATTTTTATCCTCTTTGGAATCTTGATTTTTGTTGAGGTGTTTACAAAATAATATGGAAGAGCTGATTATCAGGAAATATCAGAAGGAGGACAGGGATTCGGTTAGGAAAATCTCATGGGAAACCGCTTTTATGGGCCAGTCAGCTGAAATTTTTTGTCATGAAGAAGAGATTTTTGCATCTTTCCTTACGGAATATTTTACTGATTATGAGCCGGAATCATGTTTTATCGCTCAAGTCAAAGGCAAAGTTGTTGGCTATATCATCGGTGCAAAGGATGCAAAGGTTTTAGAAAAGACTTTTACGGAAAAAATCCTCCCAAAGTTATTAAAAAAGGTTTTTTTCGGGAAGGTTCTGTTAAAACCAAAGAATCTACATTTTCTTTTTCAGCTTTTAATTAGTTCTTTGCGCGGAGAAGTATTTGCTCCTTCGTTTTATAAGCAATACCCTGCTACTTTACATATAAATTTATTGAAAGAATGGCGAGGAAATGGCGCAGGCTCAAGATTGATTTTAGCTTACCTGGATTATTTGAAGCAACTTAAAGTCCCGGGAGTTTGCCTTGCTACAATGTCTGATAAAGGGGGCTTATTTTTTGAGAAACAGGGTTTTAAACTTCTGCATAAAGGCCAAAGGTCGTATTTCTACCATATTCTACACAAAAAAATTCCAGTCTATATTTACGGGAAGTTATTGTAAAATCTCTTGTTTTCCCGAATAAATTCTGGCAAAATATACGCTATGAAAAAAACCGATATTAAACTTCAAAGAAGATATAGCGTTTTTGTGGATTTTGATAACACTATTGCTAAATGCGATACTTTCGATGGTTTGTTACCAAAATTCTCAAGGGACGATAAGTGGATATCTATAGAAGAATCATGGAAGCAAGGTAAGATTGGTTCTCTTGAGTGTTTATCCGGCCAGCTGGCAGGGATGGATTTAACAAAGAAGGATTTGGATAACTATTTGTTAGGCATTGAATTAGACCCCTACTTTAAAAAGTTAGCCGAGTTTTTGTCTTATAAGAAGAATAAAGTTACGATTTTAACCGACAACTTCGATTATATCCTTAAAAGCGTATTGAAGAATAATAAAATTAACAATGTAAAGGTTTATTCAAACAAGCTTGTATTTTCTAAAGGCAGGCCTAGCCCAAGCTTCCCGTTTAAAGATAAAAAGTGCCATATTTGTGCTCATTGCAAGAAAAAAAACCTCTTGGCAAATACCCTTAAAGATTCTATAATAGTGTATATTGGCGATGGCCAGTCAGATATCTGTCCGGCTAAATACGCTGATATTGTATTTGCCAAAGACGGCCTACTTAAACATTTTAAAGAAAAAAAACTAGAATATAGGCCGTTTAGAAACCTAAAAGAAGTATATAGTTATTTTAAAGGAGTTTTGTAAGATGAATGAGAAACAAGCGACTAAACAAGCAAGGCCCGAAGAATTGGTTTCTTCGGACGAGCTTTTAGAACTAGAATCTAAATATTGTTCATGGGGAGATACGGTCCATTATGTAAAAACCCCAACCATTTTTAAAGAAGCGGAAGGGAGTTTTCTTTATGACCGCGATGGGGTTGAATATTTAGATCTTCAGATGTGGTATTCTGCGGCAAATTTTGGCTATAAGAATAAAAGGCTGAATGCTGCCTTAAAAAAACAGATTGATACCCTTCCTCAATTAGCTTGCCAATATTTACATGAAGAAAAGATTCGTTTAGCTTCAAAACTTTCCCAAAGGATTGAGAGGACATTTGAAGAAAAGGGGAGAGTGCACTTTAATGTGGGTGGTTCAAGCGCACTTGAAGATTCGCTTAAGCTGGTAAGGAATCATACAGGTAGAAGTTTGGTATTTGCATTTATGGGTGGCTATCACGGAAGGACTCTGGCCGCCTCTGCGATTACCTCAAGCTTCCGTTACAGGGAGCGCTTCGGGCATTTTGGAGATAGGGCACTTTTTGTTCCTTATCCGTATTGCTATCGCTGTCCTTATGACAAGAAGAAAGATTTCTGCGATTTCTATTGTTTAAAACAATTTGAACGGCTTTTTGAAACAGAATATTATTCAGTTGTGAATAAAAGAAATAATAAATGTGAGTTTGCTGCTTTTTATGTGGAAGCAGTACAGGGGACAGGTGGATATATTGTTCCTCCTCAGGAATATTACGCAGGGCTTAAAGAGGTATTAGATAAATATAATATTCTTTTGGTAGTTGATGAAATCCAGATGGGTTTCTTCAGGACAGGAAAATTCTGGGCGATTGAACATTTTAATGTTACGCCCGATATAATTGTTTTTGGAAAAGCCTTGACCAATGGGCTTAATCCAATTTCCGGAGTATGGGCAAAAGAAAAGCTAATTTCTCCTCAAGTCTTTCCTCCGGGATCAACCCACTCAACTTTTTCAGCTAATCCTTTGGGTACAGCAGCCGGTTTAGAGGTTATGAAGTTGATTGAGGAGTCTAATTTTGCCCAGGAAGTTCCTAAGAAAGGCCAGTATTTCCTTTCAAGGCTTAAGAAGCTGCAGAAAAAATATCCTCAAATCGGGGATGTCAATGGGTTAGGCCTGGCTTTACGAATTGAAATGTGCGAAAAAGACGGCTATACTCCAAACAAAGAGCTAACAGATGATATAGTTGATATCGGGCTTGCCGGAAAATTGTCTGTTGGGGGCAAGAAACGCGGATTAGTGCTTGATGTAGGTGGATACTATAAGAATGTTTTCACCTTAGCACCTTCTTTTTACATAACAGAGAAAGAGATTGATTTAGGTTGCGACCTCTTTGAAGAGGCACTTTGTAAGGCATTAAAGAAGTCTTAAATCCCCGAGTTATTTTTCCGGGATTTTCCAAAAGACGCCTTCCTTATTATCGAGTTTTTAAATATGCTGGATAAGTCTATCCAAATACTTAATTTCGATAATTCTATAATTAAACAAAAAAACTTAATCTCTAAATTTGACCATCAGATTATTGATTTAACCGACCTTGGGCCATCAGTAAGATTATGGATGGATAAGAAAACGCACAAAGCAGTTAATAATCGCTTGGCTGATTTAAGAGGAAATGGCGTAAGATTTATAGGCTCCGGGGATTTTCATAACGTAAGTAGTATTTTGGCAAGGCGCATAAGCAAACCCTTTTCGTTAATCGTCTTTGATTTCCATCCTGATTGGGATATCTTCCCTCCGCGTTTTGGCTGTGGTTCTTGGATTACAGAAAGCCTGAAGTATAAGAATATTGTAAAGGTGGTCCTTATCGGGGTTTCCTCTGATGATATATCAACAGGGGGCATCCAAAGCGGGAATTTAAAATCGCTTAGAAATAATCGCCTAGAAATCTATCCGTATCAACATAACGCAACCTCTGTTTTCTTCAGGAAGATCCCTGAGAATAAATCTATCAGTGTTAAACGGTATTTTTTGTCAGGGAAAATAAATTGGAATCAGTTGCGGGAAGTTAACATCTCAGAGTTTATGACTTCTTTACTCCGTGATTTGCCTACAGGCGATGTCTACATTTCAATAGATAAAGATTGTTTAATGAAGGAGTACGCGGTTACTAATTGGGAAGAGGGATTCCTTTCTTTGGAACAGTTGTTATGTATGCTTAGATTGATAAAAGAAAAAAAAGATATTGTTGGTGTGGATATAACCGGGGATTATTCAGAAATAAATATTAAAGGCAAGGTTAAGAGTTTTTTTTCCAGGCTGGACCATCCTAAAGATTGCCCGCAGAAGCATTTTTCTCCCATTGATGCAACATCAATAAACGAGTCAACCAACCTTAAGATTCTGGAAGTTTTATTTTCTTAAAATTACCTTTCTAAAACAGAGATCAGCTTATCAGTAATAACATTGATATCTCTATCGGTTAGAAATAAGCTTGTGGAAAGAGTGATGTGGTTTTTTGCGATAAGCTTGGCATTAGGACAGGGTGTTTCTTCAATTATATTTTTTAAATAGTCATATTCTGTTATTGCAGATAGATAAATCTGGGAAGCTCCAAGCCCGGAATCGTTAAATTCTTTCTTTGCTGCAATACATTTTTCAGGGTTGCTGAAGATTATAGCCAGAAAAGGATAACTTGCCTGTGTGTCGTATGGCTCAGTAATAATTTTTATATCACCTCTTGCCCCTAATTTCTCAATATACCTTAATGCTATTGCTCTTTGTTGGAGAGTTTTTTTCTCTATTTCTTTAAAACAGGAATGCCCGACAGCCCTTCTAAATTTTGAAACATTATGGATCGGGAAGTTGGTATCAAAATATTCAATCATTGCCTTTTCTTTATTGCCAAGCATTTCCCAAAATTTCTGAGGGAAAGAGAAGATAAACCAGAAGAGAAGGGGGCGGTAGAAAATCCAGTATCCAAATAACTCTATAATCTTAAGGCCTTCTGAAAAGTAGTTGTTCTTCCCGAAAATAAAGACAGTGTCTTTTAATAATTCCCGGTATCCCTGGATTTTAGAGGCAAGGATTCCTCCTTCGTAGATAGTTAATCCTTTACCGCGGCAAAGGCTAAAGAATGAGAATTCGCCAAGCGTACCGACTTTTTGTCTATGGTAAGTTGCTCCTTGGGCCTGCGCGCAGTCTTCAATAATGGATATCTCTTTATCTTTTATTAATTCTTTAATTGCATCAATGTTAAGGGGAATTCCTGCTAAATGCACTGCTACAATCGCTGCAATATCGGTATTCTCCGTGCAAAGTTTTTGCAATCTGATAAGATCAAAATTAAAATTATCCTTTTGGATATCGCAAACAATTACTTTAAGCCCTGCGCGGGCAATGGCAAGGGGGATAAGGGGGCAGATGAAGGCAGGGATAACCACGGATTTTTTTGAAGAAATTCTTTTTAAGGCTTCCAAGATAAAATAAAAAGCAGCTGTCCCGGAATAGGTTGTGCTGGAAAAGGAAAAGTTAAAGTAATCTTTGAAATCCTCTTCTAGTAATCTCCTATGCTTATCAAAAAAAGGAGACAGAAGGTCTTTAATGTGCAGCGGGAATCCGGCGGTAGGGGGAATTTCTCTAAATATACTCATTTTTATTATTTGTTAAAGAAGAAAATCTTTTATTTAAACTTATCTACATTTTATGATAGAATACATTATCTTTCAAGGTTATAAATTAAAATTTAAAGGATAAGCCAATATGCCTAAGGGCAAGTTAACTTTAAAAATAATCCTATTTCTGATTTTTTCGGATTTGCTGGAAACCTTTACTCAGTTTTGTTTTAAAAAAAGCGCTTTGTCCGGAATAAGCCCTGACATAAAAGACTTATCCGCGATTTTTTTGTTTATAAAGACTGCCGCCTTTTCTCCATTTTTGTGGATGGCATTGGTTTCGGTATTCATAACGCTTATTGTCTGGTCAACTATCCTTTCTAAAATAGACTTAAGCGTTGCAGTACCTGTAGCAAGTTCTAGCTACATTCTCATTCCTTTGGTTTCAATAATCTTTCTACATGAAAAGATAAGTTTGTTTAGGTGGTCAGGGATTATCTTTATTCTTATTGGAGTAATTTTTGTTTCATTGAGCACAAAAAAGAAGGAAACTATTTAAAATGAAAAACGGCCTTTTTATCGTTCTATTATTAATTACGTTAACTAGTATTTGTGATACGTTCAGCCAATTGTGTTTGAAGTCTTCAATAAACTCCCTTAATTTTTCTGTGGGAAGCAGTATTGTAAAAATCTTTAAGTTGGTTTTCAAAATAATCAGGATTCCTCGTGTTTGGATAGGGTTCTCGTTTAGCACCTTGTCGGTATGTATATGGTTATTGGTCCTTTCAAAGGCAGACCTCAATTTCGCTTTTTCCGCAGACAGCATGCACTATATTTTTATCGCACTCGCCTCAAGCATATTCCTAAAAGAAAAAGTTGGATTTAAGCGTTGGGTAGGAACAATTTTTATTGTGTTGGGAATTGTGATTATAAGTGTAAGTTAGAACTGGTAAGAAACCCCGACTAACCCAAAAGCAGTATTAATACCCGAATTTGGGTCTCCGATGCTGGCATTGGAAAGATGACGGTAACGGCCTTCTATAGTTAACGCCGTATTTTTAGCAAAGAAATAATGAACTCCTATCCCGCCGTATTCAATAAAATTAAATTGTGTTCCTTGTTCTACGGTGTGTAATGTCATATAAGACATCCCTGCCCCGATTTTAAGGTAAGGTTGGATTTTTGAAGTTTCAGGCAATACTCCCCATTTGAATGCCAATAAACCTGAACCAAGCTCAACATTTGATTTAGGAGAAAATATAAATGAAGCATAAGGCTCAAGCTGGAATTGCAAAAGCCCGGGAGGATTGATGTGAATTTTTCTCGTGATGGGTTTTAAATCAAAATTAAAATCAACTACAAAAGGGATTAGATTATAATTACGTGTAGTGCGAAGTTTCCCCCAGCCGAAGCCGGTTAAGAATTCTACTCCATCCAAAATTTTACATTTCCCTTCTTCAGGAGCAACTGCTTTGGGGGTAGCTACTTCAGGGGCAGTTGCTAAAGTAGCGACTGCCTCAGGAGGAACTGTTTCTGAAACAACCTCAGGAGCAATGTTTTCAGCTTTGGGGTTTGTTTCTTCTGCTGCAGCAAGATTAAGGAAAGCACAAGTTGTTATTGTTAAAGCTATTAGAAGAATCTGTGTTTTCTTCATATAAAGGAATTATATTAAAAATAAAAAAAAATGCAAGATTTATTTTAAGAATTTTGTGGTAGAATAATAACAGATGAGCGAAAGATTAGTTTTAAATATTTCTGGGATGCACTGTGCATCCTGCGCACTTAATATAGAAGAGGCCTTAGAAAATGCAGAAGGCGTTGTTAGCGCTCAGGTTAATTTTGCATTAAATAAAGCATACATAGAGTTTGAGCCCGAGAAATTAAAAGCAGAAAAAATCATTTCCATTATTTCTTCCTCAGGTTACAAGGCAAGAATCCCATCAAAATCATTTGATAAAGAAAAAGAAATACGAGACAAAGAATTAAAAGCGCAGAAAATAAAATTTATCACTGCATTTGTTTTTTCTGCAGCATTAATGTTTATCCCATCTTCGCAAACCTTTTTGCAATTTCTCTTTGCAACTATTGTTTTATTCTGCGGCAGGGAATTCTTCGTGCGCGGCTTTCTTGCGGTTTGGAAGAATCATCGCTCTGGGATGGATACACTTGTTTCTTTAGGAGTTGGGAGTGCTTACCTATATAGCTTATCCATAAGCATATTTGGGCAACAGCATAACAAGGGGCATCTTTATTATGAGACAGCGGCATTTCTTCTTAGTTTTATTTTGTTGGGAAAATACCTTGAAGCATTAAGCAAGTCTAAAACCTCCGAAGCCATAAAGAAACTTTGGGATTTAAGGCCTAAGATCGCATTTTTAGTCCGTGATGGAAAAGTAGTTGAGATTTCAGCCAGTGATCTGGTTGAAAATGATATTATCCTGGTTAAGCCCGGAGAAAGGATACCGGTTGACGGAATTATTGTTGAAGGGCATTCCAGCGTAGATGAATCAATGATTTCCGGAGAAAGCGTCCCGGTTGAAAAAGTAATCAAAGATAGTGTAATCGGAGGCACAATAAATAAAAGCGGTTCTTTTAAGTTTAGGGCAACGAAAGTCGGTTTTGATACTGTTTTAGCGCAGATTATTAAGCTTGTTGAAGAGGCACAAGGTTCCAAGGCCCCTATCCAAGTAATGGCGGATAAAGTTTCAGCTTATTTTGTTCCGGGTGTTTTATTAATAGGTATTGCAACATTCGCTCTCTGGTTCTTTTTAGGCTTTGGTTTTATTTTCGCACTTACGAATTTTATCTCCGTATTGATTATTGCCTGTCCTTGTGCGTTGGGGCTTGCAACTCCAACTGCGGTTGTAGTTGCAACTGGCATAGGGGCAAAGAATGGAATTTTAATCAAGAATGCCAAAAGCTTGGAGGTTGCCCATAAGATTAACACGGTTGTTTTTGATAAGACTGGGACATTGACTAAAGGCAAGCCTTCAGTAACCGATGTAATTAGTTTGGATTTTCGTGATGCCAGGGAAGTTTTAACTTATGCTGCGATTGCCGAAAAACATTCTGAACATCCGTTGGCAGAAGCGGTTCTAAAGGCGGCGGAAGAAGAAAAGCTGGAAATCCCCGAGCCCGAGGGTTTCAATTCTCTGACCGGAAAAGGAGTTATCGCAAGATACAAAAACGAGATTATTCTTTTGGGGAATAGGAGGTTATTCTTTGAAAGGAAAGTGGACATTTCTGGAATTGAAGAAAAGCTGGTTGCTTTGGAAAGCCAGTCTAAAACAGCAATGGTCGTTGTATATAAGGATCAGATTCTGGGTATCCTTGGCGTCAGGGATACTTTAAAGGAATTTTCTAAGGAAGCAGTTGCGTCGTTGAAAGGTTTAGGGAAAAACGTTTTAATGATTACCGGGGATAATAAGACTACTGCGGAAGCCATAGCCAAAGAGCTTAATATAGAAAGAGTCCTCGCAGAGGTTTTGCCGCAGGATAAGTCAACACAGATAAAGAAACTGCAGGAAGAAGGCTTGGTTGTTGCTATGGTTGGAGACGGTATTAATGACGCTCCGGCTTTAGCGCAGGCCGATATAGGCCTTGCAATTGGTGCGGGAACCGATGTGGCAATGGAATCAGCAGATATAGTTTTAGTGAAAGATGATTTAAGGGATGTTGTTATGGCAATGGATTTATCCCGTTACGCGATAAAAAAAATTAAGCAGAATTTATTCTGGGCGTTTTTTTATAATGTAATTAGTATCCCGATTGCAGCAGGCCTGTTGTATCCTTTCTTTAAGTTACAGTTAAATCCTGCGATTGCTGGCCTTGCAATGGCTTTTAGTTCGGTGTCAGTGGTTGGTAATTCGCTTTTGATGAAAAGATACAGAAGAAAAATATAAATAAAAAGGAGAAAACTTAATAATGCTTAAGAATATTTCTCTAAAAACACAGTTAATCCTGTTTTTAAGTTTCTTTGCTATCTATCTTGCTATCCAACAAAATGATTTTCTGTTCCTTCTAACTTTATTTATTGCCGTAATTTCTTGCGTTGGTTTAGAATTGATTTTTTCCTACTTTAAAAACAAGAAATTCTCGTTTAGTGAGAGCGCGGTAATATCCGGTTTAATTATTGCTTTTGTTGTTGATTCTGAAGAGCCGCTCTGGGTATTTATCTTAATTCCATTCCTTGCGATTATTTCTAAATATTTGTTTAGGATAAAAGGAAGGCATGTTTTTAATCCTGCTGCATTCGGAATCTTTCTGGCAAGCGTTGCATTTGGAGTTACTACGCAATGGAGAGGGACTTATTTATGGTACATTTTAGCTCCTTTTGGCATATATTTTATCTAT
The DNA here is from genome assembly GCA_028715415.1 of Candidatus Omnitrophota bacterium. Taxonomy (NCBI): domain Bacteria; kingdom Pseudomonadati; phylum Candidatus Omnitrophota; species Candidatus Omnitrophota bacterium. The sequence continues at coordinate 26,096 of JAQURX010000012.1, forward strand.
AAGATTAGAAAACTCGAGATCATAATTAGTTATGGCATTACTGCTCTGTTGCTCTTTGGTTTTTCGGCCTTAAGGCAGAATATCCCTCTGGTGCATATTTTTGGATACTTAAGTTATTTTTTTATTTTCATTATGCTTATTGAGCCAAAGACTACGCCGGTTAAATTTAAAGGAAAAGTTATTTTTGGAAGTGCTGTTGCATTATTAATCTTCATCCTGACAAGTACAGGTGTCAGGTTTGACGCTGAACTTTGCGCATTGTTAGTTTTGAATATAACGGTACCTTTGTTAAATAAAATACCATAACAGGAGGGGAATGATGAATAGGGTAATTTTGGGCGTTTTATTTATTCTTGTGTTTGGTTTTTCTTTGGCTTTTGCGCATCCGCCATCAGACATTATCATTACTTTTGATCCGGCAACTAAAATCCTAAAAGCAGTAATTATGCATGATGTTTTGGATCCAAAAAACCATTTTATCAAAAAAGTTGATGTTGGAAAAAACGGCAAGGAAATTTTAAGCCAGCAACTCTCAAGGCAGGATAATACCGATAGCCAAACCGTGAGTTATTTAATCCCCGATGCAAATATTTCTGATGTTTTATCGGTTGAAGCATATTGCAGTATCAGTGGAAAACTGGAGAAAGAAATCAAGGTAGAATAATAACCTTGATTTGTCTTTTGAATAAATTTATAATAAAGACAATATCCAAATTAAAACTGGAGGGTAAATGAAAAAATTTCTGGAATCATTTAATCCGATTGCCTGCTTTCTTATCGTGCCTTTGATTTTATTGGGTGTTCCTTTCCCATGTTTTGCCCAGGAAGATGTAACTGTTACCACTTATTATCCTTCTCCCACAGGAAATTTTACTAATTTAACCGCTACCAATTTACGCGCCACCAATATCACCGCAGACAGTATCATTGTAAATAACCAATTAATTGTTAATGGCAGAGATATAGGCCAGAGCATAAATGATCTTATCGCATATGACAATGTATTATATTGGAATCAGCAGGGGCAGAGTATCAGTATGGGGCTTATTTGTGTAGCTGTTGCTGCCGGGCCATTGGGATGGGCTATGGCTGCTGGAATGATTGCTAGCGTTGCGCTGTTGGTAACCTTGCCTCTGCCGCCGCAATAATAAATATTAAATTTTCATAAATCAGGAGGATGAATGGAAAAGCGACCTTTTATTATTTGTATTCTTTCTTTTGCCATGTCTTTATACGTTTTTTCTTATGCGTTGGCAGAACCGGAATCAGCGCTTCGTTTGAAAAAGATGTATAATATTCAGGATAATGAGATTTCCGGTTTCCTTGAAAAAAACAAAATAAGCAACCCAAAGTCTTATGAATATTTTATGGGTTTAAAGAAAGACAACCCTGAACTTTATTTTTCAAGTATTATAATGGCGGTAGCGGCTTCTCGTTTGCCTGATATCCAAAAGAAAACAGCAACGTTAGGCAGTAATTTTGAAGACTACAAGAGATTGTTAAATATCCCAGATGAAGAGATTGAAAAATTCTTGATTAAACTCTCAAAGGAAAACCCGAAAGTTTATACAGAGTTAGTTGCTTTAAAGAGCAGAGATGTAAAAGCTTACAATAATGCATTGCTTGGAGCGTTAACGCAAGAGCGACTAAAAAGCTTGAAAAGCGCTTCCGTTGATATCTTTAGCGAAATTTCAAATATTGGTTTTCAAATTGAAGATGAGCGCAAAGCTTATTTCAACGCAAAGAGCAAGAATGAAAAAGAACTTATCATTAATAAGTTACGCAGGCTTTTAGTAAAACAGCAGGACTTATACGCGGAAAACGCAGAAATGCAGCTTAAAAGGATTAAATTACAATTAGAGGCGGCAGAAAAAGCAAAAAATGAGGCTATCGCAAAAAAAGAAAAAATTGTAGAAGATGAAATAAACCGGCTTATAAAAAGCGGGTCGTAGGTTCGTTCCCTCTTTATTGATAATAGAGAGGGAATTTTTTCTTGACAAATGATACTGTTATGGTATCATTTATATATGAAAGGAGGCTTGTATGGATATAACTATTAAATTCATGCTTCGTCCGGTTGCTCATTGCAAAGAGGGCTGCAGTAACTTGTCCTGGGCAAGACGATAAACTGCCCCCGCGTATTCATTCTAAAATATTGGAGAAAAAATGAAATTAATTACCCGCGACACGGATTATGCTTTAAGGGCAGTTTGTTTTATCGAAAAAAATAGCAATAAACTAGTTACGGTCCCTGAGTTAGTTCAGGCCATCAGGATCCCAAGGCCATTTTTACGGAAGATACTTCAAACCTTGACAAAGAAAAGAATTCTTAAATCCTATAAGGGAGCTGGAGGGGGGTTTGAATTGGCATTGCCACCAAATAAAATATCTTTAATCGCCTTGATTAAGATTTTTCAAGGTTCTTTAAAATTAAATGAGTGTTTCTTAAGAAAGAAAGCATGCCCTAATCAGAAGACTTGTGCTTTAAAGAAAAAGATTGATAAAATTGAAGGTTTGGTTGTTAGAGAGTTAAGTTCAATTACCATAGGCAGTTTGCTTAAGGGAGAGTAATGATTAATAAATGCCCGGGGCAGGATGATAGGAATATTAAGTCAGAATCTATTAAATGTCCAGATTGTGGATATGAAATTGAGATATTTTCTGATGAAATAAAGGTAAGGTGTCCCAAATGTAAGCATATGGCTTGCCGGGTAAGGCTGCCGGCTTGCATTGATTGGTGTAAGCACGCAAAAAAATGTATCGGCGAAGAAAAATGGAAGGAGTTAAGAGGAGGGTAGTATGTTTTGTTATCAATGCGAACAAACTGCAGGTGGCAGCGGATGCACTAAGATAGGGGTTTGCGGAAAGAACGAAGATATCCAAAGCCTCCAAGATTTACTCTTGTTTGGTTTAAAAGGGATAGCAGCCTATGCATTCCATGCGCGCGAATTAGGAGCAAAAGATGAAGAAGTAGATGCATTTATGCATGAAGCGTTGTTTAAGACTGTTACCAATGTTGACTTTGATATCAATGATTATCTGGAAATTGTTTTAAAATGCGGAGCGATGAATTTAAGGGTGATGGAATTGCTTGATAAAGCGCATACCCAAAGGTTTGGAAATCCGGTTCCAACTGAAGTTGAGACCGGAACAAAGGCTGGCCCGGGCATACTTATCACAGGCCATGATTTGTTAGACCTTTATGAATTGCTTAAACAAACAGAAGGCACAGGAATAAATATCTATACCCACAGCGAGATGCTTCCCGCGCACGGTTATCCTGCCTTAAAGAAATTCAAACATTTAGCCGGTAATTATGGAGGCGCTTGGCAGGAACAAAAGAAAGAGTTTAGCCAATTTAGCGGGGCACTCCTAGCTACTACTAATTGTGTTTTGATTCCTCCGGAAAATACTTATCTTGATCGCTTGTTTACAGTGGGAATTACTGGTATCTCCGGAGCAGCTCACATTAAGAATCGTGATTTTACTCCGCTTATAAATAAAGCAAAATCGTTACCTTTTTTGCCCGAAGCACCTGGTAAGAAGATCATGACTGGTTTTCATCACACTGCAATTTTGGGGTTAGCGGAGAAAATTATCAGTTTAGTTAAATCCGGAAAGATTAAAAGATTTTTTCTTATCGGTGGTTGCGATGGAGCAAAGCCGGGCCGTAATTATTACACTGAGTTTGCAGAAAAAGTGCCGAAAGACTGTATTATTTTAACGCTTGCCTGTGGAAAATACCGGTTTAACAAGCTAGACTTTGGTGAAATCGAAGGGATCCCTCGCTTAATCGATATCGGCCAGTGCAATAATGCGTATTCTGCGATTCAGGTTGCTGTCAGTTTGGCTAAGGCATTCAATTGTTCGGTTAATGAGCTTCCGCTTTCAATAATTCTATCTTGGTTTGAACAGAAGGCAGTTGCAATTTTATTAACATTGTTATATCTTGATATTAAAGGAATACGTATTGGCCCAATGGCTCCGGCATTTTTATCGCCAAATGTATTAAAAGTTGTTCAAGATAAGTATGGTTTAAAATTAATTACTTCGCCAGATAATGACCTTGCTCAGATTTTGAAGAAATGACCTTGTTAGTAAAATTTAATATTTGCAAATATTTGGATTGTAGTATAATGGAATTGCAGATTATTGCTCTAATAATATATCGCTCTAAAGTTTATAATTATTAACAAGGAGGTGGTATAATGAGTTGTGGAGCCTGCGGAGCTAGGAAAAAAGCAAAGAAAAAGACAGCTAAGAAAAAGAAGAAGAGATAGTTTTTTAGGCGGGTATTGTTTATAATAACAATACCCGCCTTATTATTAAATGTCTTTATACCTGGTATAATAATGGATAAAAAGAAGATTTTATTGATTGATGATGAGGCTATGTTCTGCCGTTTAATAAAGCGGCATCTTGAAGCAATTGCTGACTTTGAAGTTGAAGTAGCATTAGATGGAAGAGAGGGTTTAACACTTGCTAAATTGAAAAGGCCGGATTTAATTGTTCTTGATATTATCATGCCGGGTTTGACCGGTTTTCAAGTATTGGAAAAGTTAAAGCAGGATGAAAAAACCATGTTGATCCCGGTTGTTATGCTTAGCGGCAAAGATGACCCGATTTATAAAGATAGGGCTTCTCGGTTGTATGACGAGATGTATTTAACAAAGCCGGTTGATGCCTATTTATTAAGAGATAAAATAAATGAGGTTTTAAGAATTAGAGAGAAAAATGAATAGGAAGGAGATGGTTTATGGCAGATTTAAAGGATTTGTTGCAAACAGCTGATTGGAAACAAGAAAAACATGTGCCGGTAATTGAGGCAGAAGAAAAAATAAAAAAAGGGGAGGCCCTAAAAATAACATTAACAGTAGGAAAGGAGATTGCGCATCCGAATACTACTGAACACCACATTGCTTGGATTGCTGTATATTTTTTGCCTAAAGGTGAGAAGTTCCCTTATCAAGTTGGAAAGTTTGAATTTAGTGCGCATGGTGCTTCGGTCCAGGGACCGAATACCAGCACTGTCTATGCTAACCCACAAGTAACAGCTCATTTAAAGACAGAAAAATCAGGAACGATTTTGGCTGTTTCTTATTGTAATATTCACGGGCTTTGGCAGAATGCAAAAGAATTGAATGTTGAATAGATATTAAAAATGGAGGTGTTTATGGGAATGTCAAGGTTAATGGGTTTGTTCGCGGTTATTCCTGCATCGGTGTTGCTAACGATTAGTTTTTTTGTATTATTTGCTATCCGTAAGGTTGAATCGCAGGGGCTAAAGGCATTTGGTTATGTTGTTTCCGCTTTTTTGTGGATTGCCGTATCTTTGATTCTTTCTGCGGGGCTTTTTACGCTTTCTACGGGACGCTGCCCTATGATGAAAATGATGGGTAAGATGCAAGGAAACATGTGCGGACAGATGCAGGGTATGCAGATGCAAATGCCAATGATGCAGCATAATAAATAATGATTAACGCCCTTTCTCTGCTTAAAAAGCAGAGAAAGGGTAACCTCATTTAACTCCTCAGGCGCGTTCATTATTAATTAAATAATTTATGAATAATTTTTCTATTCTAATTGGCGGGAAGGCTGGATTTGGCATTGATAAATCCGGTACTTCCATTGCAAAAATAATAAACCGGCTTTGTTATAGGATATATGTTTATCGGGATTATCCCTCTTTGATTAGGGGCGGGCATACATTTTCAATTATCCGCGCCAATAAAGAAAGAATCTCCTCTGGAGAAGAAAGGCTAGATTTTATCCTTGCTTTGAATCAGGATACAATTAATCTGCACAAATGGCGCTTAAAAGAAAACTCCATAGTTATTTACGATTCTGATTCTGTACAGATAGACGGATTAGCGGTTAGGAATTCTATAAGGCTACCTATAAGCAAAATCATTAAAGAAGAAAATGCCCCTGAAATCTTGCGCAATAGCTGCATGCTTGGCGCGTTTGTAAAAGCTTCAGGTATTAGCTGGGAGATATTGGATGCGGTTTTTAGAAAAGAATATGCCAAGGAATTGGATTTAAACCTTAAGGTGGCAAGAAGGGCTTTTGATGAGGCTAAAGAATTAATTAAGATTCCAGTTTTAGAGCAGAAACTGTTTCCAATCTTATCGGGAAACGAAGCAACTGGATTAGGATTGATCAAGGCAGGCTTAAAGAATTACGTTTCTTATCCCATGACTCCCACCTCGCCAATATTGCATTTTCTTGCTGACGAAGCAAAAGATTTCGGCCTTAAAGTAATCCATCCTGAAAGTGAAATCGGTGTAATTTTAATGGCGTTGGGGTTTTCTTATATAGGAGAAAAGACTGCGGTAGGAACTTCTGGCGGCGGATTTTGTTTAATGACAGAAGGGCTAAGCTTCTCCGGTATGGCTGAATTGCCTGTAGTAATAATAGTAGGCCAGCGTCCTGGGCCAAGCACGGGTTTGCCTACTTATTCTACTCAAACAGAATTACATTTTGTTTTAAGCGCAGGACAAGGAGAGTTCTTAAGGTTTGTGGTTGCCCCTGGAGACGCGGAAGAAGCGTATTTCTGGTCCGCAGTTGCTTTAAATACTTGTTTTAAATTTCAGATTCCTTCATTTATTCTTACCGATAAGAATTTAGGTGAAGGGCTTTTTAATTTTGATATTGATTGCATAGGTGAAATAACAGATGAAAACCCTTCTGTTTGGGATAGGAGTTCTATTTATAAGAGATACCTTGATACCGAAACGGGAATTTCTCCGCTTGCTTTTCCTCCCGAGAAAGATCAGGTTATCAAAGTTAATAGTTATGAACATGATGAAGCCGGGATAACTACGGAAGAAGCTGTTTTGAGTATAAAAATGCAGGATAAACGTTTACGCAAAGAAAAATATCTTTTAGAGGAATTAGAAAAGTATAGGCCTGTGAATGTTTACGGAAATTCTTTATCAGAAACTGCAATCCTTTGCTGGGGTTCAAATAAAGGAGTTTGTGTTGAAATAGCAGAAAAGTTAAATCTAAAGGTTATCCAGCCGCTTGTGTTGTCGCCATTTCCGCTAAAACAATTTTCTGAAGCTGTTTCGGGCGTTAAGAGATTAATCTGTGTTGAGAATAATGCTACTGGCCAGTTAGTAAAATTGATAAAGATGTATGGATTTAATGTTGATGGAAAGATTTTAAAATATGATGGCAGGCCTTTTTCTCTGGAAGAGTTGGAGATGGCTTTAAAGAAGGAAATTAAATGAGCCAGGTAAACTTAAGCACTAATGCGCAAAACACTTGGTGCCCGGGTTGCGGGAACTTTGCTATTATGAATGCAATAAAGTCTGTGCTATTAGAATTGAATCAGGAAGGTTTCCCTTTAGAGAAATTCGTCATAGTCTCTGGTATCGGCTGCCATGCAAAGATTGTGGATTATTTGAATGTTAACAGTTTTTATTCTCTGCATGGAAGGGTTGTCCCGGTTGCAGAGGCAATAAAGATTGCGAGGCCAGACATCAAAGTAATAGGGTTTGCCGGAGACGGGGACTGTTATGGGGAAGGCTTGGAGCATTTGATTTTCTCCGCAAAGCGGAATATTGACATTACTATGATTATTCATAATAACCGTGTTTATGGTTTGACAACCGGGCAATATACCCCGACTTCTCCATTAGGTTACCGTGGGCGATCAACTCCTCAGGGCACAAAAGAATCTCCTATAAATCCTTTAGAGCTTATGCTTGCAAGCGGGGCAACATTTTTAGGCCGGGGGACTTCGCATGGTTTGGAATTATTGAAGAAATTATTTAAAGATGCAATCCTGCATAAAGGTTTTTCTCTGGTGGATGTTTTGCAGGTTTGTGTAACTTTTTATAATATGTATGAATATTATGATAAAAGAGTTTATGAATTAGAGGGGCATGATGCTTTAGATTATCTTAAAGCGCAGGAAAAAATCAGAGAATGGGATTATAATTCTGATAAAGCTATCGCTTTAGGTTTGTTCTATAAAAAAGAAGCTCCTACTTTTGAAGAGAGTTTTAACAGGGATATTCTATCAGTACAGGAAAAAGATTCAAAACTAAAAGCATATTTGCAATTATTAATGTAATAATGGAATTAAAGAATTTGCATTGGTTAGGTCATGACAGTTTTCGGCTAGGGTCGGAAAAGATAATTTACTTTGATCCTTATAGATTACCTAAGAATTCTCCCAAGGCCGATATTATCTTGATAACTCATGACCATTATGATCATTGTTCGGAAACAGACGTCAAATCAATTAGCACAAAAGATGCTGTTATCCTGGCTAGTTTAGGGGCAGGAGAGAAATTAAAAGAATCAGGTGTTCTTTGTAAAGAAATAATGTTTTTAGAGCCTTTCAAAAATGCCGAGATTGGCGGGGTAAAGGTTTTTGCAGTACCCAGCTATAATATAGGTAAGCCTTATCATCCTAAATCTGCAAAAAATCTGGGATTTATTGTTGAAGCTGAGGGATCAAAGATTTATCATGCAGGGGATACAGATAAAATACCCGAGATGGAAGATTTTCATTGTGATATTGCGCTTTTGCCTGTTGGCGGAACTTTTACAATGAATGCTCAAGAAGCATCAGAGGCAGCTTTAGTGATTAAACCTAAAGTTGCTATTCCAATGCATTATGGCAGCGGCACAGGTTCTAAAGAAGACGGGGAGAGATTTGCAGAATTATTAAAAGGGAAGATTGAAGTTAAAATTTTAACAAAGGAGAGTTAAGATGAGTAAATACAAGTGTTTAGTTTGCGGCTACATTTATGACCCTGCAGTAGGAGACGCAACGCAAGGAGTTAAGCCCGGTACTTCTTTTGAAAATCTTCCGGATTCATGGGTTTGCCCTGAATGCGGCGTAGGCAAAGACCAGTTTGAGAAGATAAGTTAGGAGTAAACAATGGCAGGAAATATAACTTTTAAGGGTAATCCTTTAAATCTAGTTGGAAGGAATATAAAAACTGGAAGCTTAGCGCCAAATTTTAAGGTTACTTCCCAGGATCTAAAAGAAGTTTCGCTTTGGGATTTTAAGGGAAAGATAAAAATAGTGACATCTTTCCCTTCCCTTGATACTCCGGTGTGCGACCTTCAGGTGAAAGAATTTAATAAGAAAGCAACTGAATTATCGTCTAATGTTGTAATCATAGGTATCAGTAAGGATTTGCCTTTTGCGCAAAGCCGTTTTTGCGAATCGTTTGAAATAAAAAACATAAAAGTCCTGTCAGATTATAAGACTTCTTCTTTTGGGATTAATTACGGTTTATTAATCAAAGAATTGAATCTTTTAGCCAGATCGGTAATCATAATAGATGAATTTGATACAATAAGATATTCCCAGTTGGTTAAAGAATTGACAAGGCCTCCGGATTATGAAGATTGTTTGAGCAATTTGGAAGAAATTATAAGAAATCCCGGACAAGAAAAGAAAGAAGGGTTGCCTTCTTCATGTAAACCTTGTGAAGGGGGCACACCTCCTATGCCGAAGGAAAGAATTAATCAATTAATCGCTAAATACCGCGGTTGGGAAGTTATAGAAGATAAGAAAATAGTAAAGGAATTTAAATTTAAGGATTTTATTGAGGCAAAATATTTCTTAGATTTAATTTCGGTTATTGCCGAGGAAGAGGGGCATCATCCGACAATGACTATTATATATAATAAATTGAAGGTTACGCTTTCTACTCATGCCATAGGCGGCTTATCAGATAATGATTTTATTATGGCAAAAATTATCGATGAATTAGGGGGATGATGATGAAAAGAATAGCGGTTTTAGTAGAAGATCATTATCAGGTGCTGGAAGTTTGGTATCCATATTTACGACTGCGCGAGGATGGTTTCAAAACAACTCTTGTAGGAACCGGGAAGAAAGAGTATAAAAGCAAGGAAGGTTATATTGCTCACGAAGAGCTTTCCATCAAACAAGTAAAAGCCGCTGATTTTGATGCCGTAGTCATCCCCGGAGGATGGGCACCGGATATCTTAAGAAGGCATAGCGAAATAAATAACTTTGTAAGACAGATGGATGAGGAAAAGAAGGTTATTGCCTGCATTTGCCATGGAGGCTGGGTTTTAATTTCTGCAGGTATTCTAAAGGGAAGAAAAGTTACAGGGTTTTCCGCGATTATGGATGATCTTGTGAACGCGGGTGCCGAGTATTTTGATCAGGAAGTGGTTGTTGACGGAAATTTGATTACTTCACGCAATCCTTATGATTTACCGGTTTTTTGCCTGGAGATGGTAAAACAATTAAAATAAGATGCCCATAGAGAAAGTATTGCAAATCAAAGAAATAATTCAAAGGGCTCCCGGGGTAAAAAGTTTTCGCCTGGAAGTAAAAGATTGGATTGACTTCTCAGCAGGGCAGTTTCTTTGCGCAAGTTTAATTTCCGATAATGAATCCAAGAGGTATCTTTCTATCTCAAGTTCACCAACGGAAAGATGCTATATTGAGTTTACCAAAAGGATTACTCAGAGCGATTTCTCCAAGGCGTTAGATAATTTAAAGCCCGGAGACTCGCTTAAAATACAATACCCTTTCGGTAAGTTTATTCTGCAGGATACTTCATCAAAAATCGCATTTCTTTCAGGGGGGATAGGGATAACTCCTATTAGAAGTATCTGCAAATATGTCGTTGATAAGAATTTAGGCATAGATATGGTTTTGGTTTATGCTAACCAATCTATTAAAGGCATAATCTTTAGGGAAGATTTTGATGCGATGCAGAAACAGTATACGAGATTAAAAGTTTCCCATGTTCTTTGCGAGCCTGCACCGGACTTTAAGTGTAGTATCGGATTAATTAACAGTAGTATTATTAAAAATGAAATTCCGGATTATCTACTAAGGAAATTTTATTTGTGCGGGCCTCCGGCGATGGTGGAGGCGATGAAAAAAATATTAACAGAAGAATTAAGCCTACCAAAAGAAAACATTATTACTGAGAACTTTGTAGGGTATTGATTTAAGTTTCTAATATATCGCACCTTGGCATAAAGGATTGCCAAGTGCGCCCTTGGTAGGGCGAATTGGTATTCAGGGAGGCATAAAATGTCAATTCAAGAGATTCTACCTAATATTTATTCAGTTGGAGTGGTTGATTGGAATGTGCGCACTTTTCACGGGCATACTTATTCCACAAACAGAGGCACTACCTATAATGCCTATCTTATTATTGATGAGAAGAATGCTTTGGTAGATACAGTTTTAGGCACTTTTTCCAAGGAATTAATTGAAAACATAAAGAAAATTATTCCTGTTGAGAAAATTGACTATATTATCGCTAATCATGTGGAGACCGATCATTCGGGTGCGCTTCCAGAGATATTAAAACTTTGCCCTCAAGCAAAGATATTTTGTACGCAAAAGTGTAAAGAAGGCTTGTATAAGAATTATTACGGAAATTGGGATTTTCAAATAGTTAAAACCGGGGATAAACTGAATTTAGGGAAAAGAAATTTAAGTTTCATCGAAGCCCCGATGATCCACTGGCCGGATAGTATGTTTACTTATTGCCCGGAAGAAGAATTACTTCTGCCCAATGATGCTTTTGGGCAGCATTATGCTACAGTCGAGCGTTTCGCGGACGAAGTTGACCAATGTGCTTTAATGGATGAAGCGGCAAAATACTACGCGAATATCCTCTGGCCTTTGGGAGCGATAATATTAAAGAAGATTGAAGAAATACAGAGAATGAATATCCCGATAAAAATTATTGCTCCCAGCCACGGATTGATTTGGCGCAAAGAAGCTTTAAAAATAATTAATTCATATGTTTCGTGGGCAAAGAATGAAACTAAGCAAAAAATAATAGTTGCGTATGAGACTATGTGGGGAGCAACAGAAAAAATTGCACGATCGATTATTGAAGGGATAGTTGATTCCGGGGTAAGTGTTAAACTTTATGATGTTGCAACAGCTGACCGGACGGAAATTATCAAAGACATGCTTGATGCTAAAGGATTTTTATTCGGATCATCTACTCATGATAATGATATGCTCCCAAGTATGGCAGGATTTCTGGAATTCGTTAAAGGATTAAAGGCCAAAAATAGGGTTGCCGGAGCATTCGGTTCCTGCGGTTGGGCAGGGGGAGCTGTAAAGGAAATAGAGGCAGTTTTGAAAGAAGGTGGCATTGATTTGGCTCTATCAGGGATAGAATTTAAGTACGTCCCGGATGATTCTGAATTGAAGCTTTGTTATGAGTTTGGAAAGAGTTTTTCCGCAAAAATAAAAGAGGGTTAAGAAAAGTTTATGAAGAAGTTGAATAATGATTTGCTTCATTTCTTCCGCGAACAGGGCTGTGTTGTAGTTGTAAGTATTGATAAGAATGGGTTTCCTCACGGATCATGCAAGGGTATTGTGCATGTAAATCGTAACGGAAAAGTCTATTTATTTGATCTGTATAGGGGCAAGACTCACGAGAATCTGTTGCGTAACCATCATGTTAGCATCATCGCTTTTGATGAGCATAAATTTATCGGGTATTGCCTTAAAGGAAAAGCAAAGGTTTCTCCGGAAATAAAACTTAATTCAAAGATTGTTAAAGCCTGGGAAGAGAGAATTGCAACCAGGATTACGCACAGGCTTTTAAAGAATATTAAAGAAGACAAGGGGCTTGCGGCTCATCCGGAGCTTGCGTTACCGAAGCCAAAACACCTTATTATTATGGACGTAGAGGAGGTAGTTAACCTATCTCCGGCACCAATTAAAACAAATAAAGGATAAGAAAATGGGTAATATTTTTGCTGTAAGCGAGATTGTGGAGATTGGAATCCAGATTGAAAAGAACGGAAAGGATTTTTATAATGCTTTATCCAACCGTTTGGATAATGCAAAAATAAGAGACGTATTTAAATACCTCGCCGGAGAAGAAGAAAAGCATATTGTTGTTTTTCAAAAGATTCTCGGTGGAATTGAGAAGTATGAACCTGTTGAGAGCTTCCCCGGAGAAAATCTCAGCTATATTAATGCTTTGGCTTCAGAGTATATTTTTACAAAGAAAGACAAGGGGGTAGAAGCTGCTAAAAACCTGAAAACAGATAAAGAGGCTGTTGATAAAGGTGTAGAGTTTGAAAAAGATTCTATTGTTTTTTATGAAGGAATGAAGAAATTGATTCCTGATTACGATATAAAGGTTATAGAGGAATTGATTAAACAAGAACAGTCTCATTTATTGCAGCTACTTGAGCTAAAAAGCAAATTATAAACCTAAGGGTCAGTACAAAAAAGAGAGGTTAATATGGGGAAAAGTGTTAAGGTTTACTCAACTCCGACTTGCCCGTGGTGTATAAGGACAAAACAATTCTTAAAAGACAATAATATTAATTTTGAGGACATTGACGTTTCTTCCAACCAATCCTCTGGTGAAGAGATGATTAAAAAATCGGGTCAGATGGGGGTTCCGGTTTTGGATATTGATGGCGAAATTATTATCGGCTTTGATAAAGAAAAGATTAAACAGGCTTTGGGGTTATAGCAATTATGCATGAATTAATTATTATCGGAGCTGGGCCGGCAGGGATTACTGCTAGCGTATATGCCGCACGCAAGAATATGGATTTTATTCTAATTAGCAAAGATATCGGTGGCCAGGCAGCTTGGAGCGGGGATGTTGAGAATTATACAGGGTATCAATTTATTACCGGCCCTGAGTTGGCAAAGAAGTTTGAAGAACACATGCGTAAGTATGAGATTAATTTAAAAGAAAATGAAGCTGTGTTAGAATTAAATAAGGAGAATGATAAATTTATCGTTAAAACTAATAAAGCAGTTTATGAATCAAGGACAGTTATTATTGCTGCCGGGAAAAGAAGCAGAGAGTTAAATGCTTTAGGAGAAAATGAGTTTAAAAATAAGGGGTTGACTTATTGCGCGACTTGCGATGCACCTTTGTTTAAAGGCAAGACTGTTGCAGTTATCGGGGGAGGGAATTCTGCCCTAGACGCAGCTTTGCAATTAACAAAGATTGCAAAGCATGTGTTTGTGATAAATATCTCTTCCGGCCTTGGTGGAGACGCGATAATGCGCTCGAAATTGGAAGAAGCCAGCAATGTTTCTATTCTAAATAATTCTAAGGTAACGGAAATCTTAGGGGGAAATTTTGTTTCGGGGATTAAAGTAGGAAATGAATCTGGGGAAAAAATCTTGGATGTAGAAGGGGTGTTTGTAGAGATCGGATTGTTGCCAAATTCTGAATTTACCAAAGATATTGAAAAAAACAGTCTTGGCGAGATAAAAGTAAATTACCATAATGAAACAAATATTCCCGGGATATTTGCTGCGGGTGATGTTACTGATGTTCCTGAGAAACAGATTATTATCGCTGCCGGGGAAGGTTCAAAAGCCACGCTTAGTGCATTTAGATATCTTGCCCAAAACAGGTTTAAAACTTAAAAATAACGAATTAAATTAAGTTTCTATTCCATATAAACATATTTTGTGATAGAATTTAAGAAAAGAGGTTAGATTTTCCTAAAATACATATGGATAAAAAAAGAATATTGATAGTTGATGACGAGCCTGATTTCGGCAATATGGTGAAGATGATTCTTGAGCATACCAATGAATATAAGGTATTAGCTCTGCAAGATGCCAAGAATCTTATTTACCATGTTCATGCTTTTAATCCTCAATGCGTGCTTTTAGATCTTTTGATGCCTGGTATCGGCGGCATGGAAGCCATAGAAATATTAAATAATGATCCTGTTGGAAAAATAACTCCCATAATTGTCCTTTCAGCACTGGATAAGAAAACTGATAAGGTAAAAGCTTTTAGTTTGGGGGTTGTTGATTATCTGGTTAAGCCGGTAGAAAACAGCCAGATAATTGCCTCGATTGAAAGAGCCATTAAGTCCAAGTCTGTATAAACAATCTTTCCTTATGTCCCACAGAACAAAATTTAACGAATTAAAAAAAATCTTTCAAATATTGCATGGGCCTAAGGGTTGCCTTTGGGATAAGAAGCAAACTCATAAATCACTTTTGCCTTATCTTAAAGAAGAATCGGAGGAATTTATCCATGAGGTAAAAAGAGGAAGCCCCCTTCATATGAAAGAAGAGTTGGGGGATATATTACTTCAAGTTATGTTTCATGCGCAGATTGCGTCAAAGGAAAATAAGTTTGACATAGAAGACGTAATAGATGTATTGATTAAAAAATTGAAAAGACGGCATCCACATGTGTTTGGCAATGTAAAAGTAAAATCCAGCCGGCAAATCACCCGTAATTGGAATAAGATTAAGGCCTTAGAAAGAATGCAAAGTCATGTTAAGGCACAAAAAACTAAAAAATAAAAAATAAACTTGACAAAGTAGGAAAATATTGTATACTCTACTATTATGATAGAGATAATAGGTGAGAGATGCGGTTAACTTATAAGGGTGATTACGCCTTAAAGACAATTTTAGACTTGGCTTTGCACTATGGAGAAAAACCGGTGACTATCCATCAGCTTGCAAAAAGGGCGGATATCCCGATTAAATTCTTAGAGCAAATTCTTTTGCAATTAAAAAGAGCGGGTTTTGTCGAGAGCAGGCGCGGTAAAGTAGGCGGGTACCTGCTTTTCAAACATCCATCAAAGATAACCCTAGGAGAGGTGGTTAGATTTATTGATGGGCCGGTAGAGCCTATTATCTGTGTGCAACATAATTACAAAGGCTGCCGGGATTTAAACAAATGTGTTTTTAGAAAAATCTGGCAGAAGGTTTCAGAATCAACTTCAAAAATAATTGATAACATAACTTTTGATGATCTTGTGAAAGAAAATAAAAAAGGAAACTCAAGTTTTATCTATCAAATTTAAGAAGGGAAAGAATGAAGATCGCTAAGGATATAACAGAATTAATTGGGAACACTCCATTAGTAAAATTAAATAGGCTAACCAAGGATTGCCAGGCAACTATTTTGGGGAAATTGGAATTTTTTAATCCTTGCTCATCAGTAAAAGACAGGATTGGATTAAGCATGATTGAGCAGGCTGAAAAAGAAGGCAAGATTAAGAAGGATACAGTTATTATTGAACCAACCTCCGGAAATACCGGTATTGCATTGGCTTTTGTTTGTGCTGTAAAAGGCTATAAGTTAATTTTAACCATGCCGGAGACCATGAGTATGGAACGAAGGCAGCTCTTAACTGCTTTTGGCGCTACGATTATCCTTACTCCCGGAGAAGAAGGCATGCGCGGAGCGGTAAAAAAAGCGGAGGAGTTAGCTGATTCTAACAAAAATTATTTTATACCTCAGCAATTTAATAATCCTGCCAATGTCCAGGCGCACAGGCTTACTACTGCGCAGGAGATTTGGCGTGATACCGAAGGAAAGGTTGATTTTTTAGTTGCAGGAGTAGGTACTGGTGGTACAATTACAGGTATAGGCGAGGTTATCAAGAAAAAGAAGAGTAGTTTTAAAGTAATCGCTGTTGAGCCGCAAGATTCTCCTGTTTTATCGGGTGGTAAACCCGGATTGCATAGAATACAGGGAATCGGAGCAGGTTTTGTCCCGCAAGTTCTAAATACCAAGATTATTGATGAGATAATCCAGGTTTCTAATGATGAAGCCTATGAAACAGCAAGAAGATTGGCAAAAGAAGAAGGCCTTTTAGCCGGGATTTCCTCCGGAGCTGCAGTGTTTGCGGCATTAGAAGTTGCGAGAAGGAAAGAAAATAAAGGCAAGGTTATTGTGGTAATTTTGCCAGATACCGGTGAGCGGTATCTGAGCATGGAGCTGTTTGTATAATAAAAAGGGAGATAAAATGAGAGAAAAAGTAGAGAAGGCTTTAGAGAAGATTAGGCCGATGCTTGCAGCAGATGGCGGCAATATAGAATTAGTAGAAGTTACTGCAGACGGCATAGTAAAGGTAAAATTGACTGGCAGCTGCGGATGTTGTCCGATGAGCCAGCTTACTCTTAAAATGGGAGTAGAAAAAATCTTAAAACAGGAAGTCCCCGAAGTAAAAGAGGTAGTTGCTTTATAGAATTTTTTTCGCGGAGAAATTAATACCATGAGAACGATTAAAGAAATAAATGAAAAGATTAAAAAAGGTGAAGTTGTAGTAGTTACTGCCGAAGAAGTAATTGATTTGGTTAAAGAAAAAGGCATAAAGAAGGTAGCAACGGAAGTAGATGTTGTTACTACAGGCACCTTTGGCCCTATGTGTTCGTCCGGAGCATATTTTAATATCGGGCACTCAAAGCCAAGGATAAAAATTGGCGGAGGCACATGCAATATCAATGATGTGCCTTGTTATACCGGTTTTGCCGCTGTAGATATTTATCTGGGAGCAACTGCTGTGCCTGACGACGATCCTCGTAATAAAGTTTTCCCCGGAGAATTTAAGTATGGAGGAGCCCATGTAATACATGAGCTAGTTGCGGGTAAAGATGTCCGTCTTGACGCTACAGCATATGGGACTGATTGTTATCCGCGCAAGAAGTTAGAAACATTGCTTAATATTAAAGATTTGAATGAGGCGGTTTTGTTTAATATACGCAATTGCTATCAGAATTATAATGTTGCGGTTAATTTATCCGATAAAGCAATCTATACCTACATGGGAATGCTTAAACCGAATTTAGGCAATGCTAATTATTGTTCAGCGGGGCAACTTTCGCCGCTCTTGAAAGACCCGTATTATAAAACTATTGGCATTGGGACAAAGATTTTTTTAGGTGGTGGGATTGGCTATGTTGCTTGGCATGGGACGCAACATAATCCTTTAGCTGCCCGTAAGGAAAACGGCATTCCTCAAGCACCTGCAGGGACTCTTGCAGTAATTGGAGATTTAAAAGGGATGAAGCAAGAGTGGTTAGTCGGAGTTAGCATGTTAGGCTATGGCGTAAGTTTGGCTGTCGGAATAGGCGTGCCAATACCTATATTAAATGAAGATATCTTAAAATATGCTTCTGCTAAAGATGAGGATATTTATGCGCAGGTTGTTGATTATAGCAATAATTATCCGCAGGTCATTTCAGGAAGCTTAGCTGAGGTGAACTATGCGCAATTAAAATCAGGAAAGATTAATTTACGCAGTAAAGATGTTCCTACGGGAAACCTTTCCAGTTATTCAAAAGCGCGTAAAATCGCCGAATCCCTTAAGGAATGGATTAAAAAGGGAGAGTTTTCTTTAACAGAAGCTGTGGCGCCTTTGCCGCAAGTTGAGTCAGGCTATACTTGTAAATTGTTAAAAGAGCGACCCGTAGTATAAAATTTGACAGGGAGAAATTAAATGGTAACTAAGCGGATAGTGCTTCATTTCCCTCGCAGGCTTGTTGACCAGCCGATTGTTTACAAGCTTGTTAAGGAATACGACCTTAGATTCAATATCTTAAAAGCCTCGGTTACCCCTCAGGAAGAGGGGCTTATGGTTTTGGAGTTAAGCGGGAAAAAAGAGAGTTTTGAAGAAGCGATGAAATACTTGGCTTCTTGCGGAGTAAACGTTCAGCCCCTAAGCCAGGATGTTATCCGTAATGAAGATAAATGTACAAATTGCGGAGTTTGTGTCCCGATTTGTCCAGTAAGTGCGCTTGTGGTTGATCCAAAAACACGCAAAGTAGTCTTTGATAATAAAAAATGCATTGCCTGTGAACTTTGCGTTAAGATTTGCCCGCCCCGCGCAATGGAAGTGCGCTTTTAATCTATTCTTAATTTTGCAATGAACAAATTAGATAAATTAAAATCCATATTACAAACGATGGACTCCGTATTAATTGCTTTCTCAGGAGGGTTGGATAGCACGTTTCTTTTAAAAGCAGCCACTCTTTCTTTATCTAAGTCAAAAATACTTGCCGTTACTGCGGATTCTGCAACATATCCAAGAGAAGAGTTACGATTAGCCAAGGAAATTGCCGATAGCTTAGGAGTTAAGCATAAAATTATCAAGACGAACGAATTAGAGAGTAGTAAATTTGTTTCTAATCCTGTTAACCGCTGCTATTTTTGTAAGAAAGAGCTTTTTATAAAACTAAAGGCTATTGCTAAGAAATCCAAATTAAATTTTGTGGCAGATGCCAGCAATGCTTCTGATAAATTAGATTTTAGGCCAGGCAATGCCGCTAAAAAGGAATTAAAGATCCGTTCTCCGCTTCAAGAAGCAGGATTTACGAAAGAAGATATCCGGAAGTTTAGCAGAAAATTAAAACTTGTTACTTGGGATAAGCCAAGCCTTGCTTGTCTTGCTTCAAGAATTCCTTATGGGGTTAAGATTACGCCTAAAGCTTTAAATAAAATTGACAATGCTGAATTGGAAATAAAGAAATTAGGTTTCCGGCAGGTTAGGGTAAGGCATTATAACGATCTTTGCCGTATTGAGGTCGAGAAAAATCAGCTTAGCCGTCTTCTTGATAAGCGCAATCTTCTGGTCGACAAGCTAAAAAAATTGGGCTATAATTATATCACTGTAGATTTGGAAGGATACCGTACGGGAAGCCTTAATGAAGCATTTCTAAAAAAATAGGTGAGAAAATGAGAAGAATATACTTGGATTACGCTGGAACAGCGCCAACCGATCCTCTGGTTGTTGAAGCAATGGCGCCGTATTTTTTTGATAAATTTGGCAATGCTTCAAGCATACATTCTTTCGGGCAGGAAGCAAAAAAAGGAATTGAAGACGCGCGCGAGGCTGTTGCCAAATTCTTAGGCGCAAAACCTCAAGAGATTATTTTCACCTCCGGAGGGACAGAATCAAATAATTTCGTTATTAAAGGCGTTGCTCACGCTTTAGAGAAAAAAGGCAACCATATTATTACTTCTGTTATTGAGCATCACGCGATAAGCGAGCCGTGCAAGTTTCTTGAAAAAAGAGGATTTGAGGTTACCTATGTTAGAGTAGATAAAGATGGCTTGGTTGACCCTGAAGACATAAAAAAGGCAATCACCGATAAAACAATCCTTATCTCAATAATGCATGCGAATAATGAGATTGGGGTAATCCAGCCGATAGCTGAAATCGGAAAAATTGCCAAATCTAAGGGGATTTATTTTCACACCGATGCTGTGCAGACTGTAGGCCACATCCCGGTGAATGTGGATGATTTGAATGTTGATTTGTTATCCATCTCCGGGCATAAATTTTACGGCCCTAAAGGCGTAGGGGTTTTGTATGTAAGGCAGGGAACGCGTATTGAGGCTTTTCTTCTTGGCGGAGACCAGGAGAAGGGCAAGCGCGCTTCCACCTATAATACTCCCGGGATAGTGGGTATTGGGAAAGCAATTGAACTTTGCTCGCAGAAAATGGATGAAGAGGCTAAATTCCAGATGAAACTGCGGGATAGGTTAATTAATGAGATTAATGAGAAGATCCCCGATGTCAGGCTTAATGGCCATGCAACTAAAAGGCTTCCAAACAATGTTAATTTCTCTTTTAGGTATATTGAAGGGGAATCAATGCTTCTAAATTTAGACATGCTTGGGATTGCTGTTTCAACCGGCTCTGCTTGTACCTCGGCTTCATTAGAGCCTTCGCATGTTTTGCTGGCTATCGGCCTTCCGCATGAAATCGCGCACGGGTCTTTAAGGTTTACTTTAGGCAGGTGGACAAAAGAAGAAGACCTGAATTATCTGATGGATCATTTACCTAAAATTATCCAGAAGCTTCGCGCGATGTCGCCACTCTACGATAAGTAGAAAACTTAAGGTTTAACATAATGAGTAAATTGCCGAAATTAGGGAAAATTCATTCGGATTTTTTTAATAAGCACATCTACCATAAGCTTGGAGCATTTGATTCAAGTGTAATTGTTAAACCTTGCTATGGAGTGGACTTCGGGGTAGTTGATTTAGGCAGCAAGGTGATGGTTTTATCAACGGACCCATTTTATATTGCCCGGGATTTAGGCATTGAAAAAGCCGCATGGTTTGCCGTGAATATTATCGCAAGCGATGTTGCGGTTTCCGGAATTGCCCCAAAGTATTTATCTATTGATTTAAATTTACCTCCTGAAATCAGCGAAAAAGAATTAATAAGATTATGGGATGTTGTTGACCGCGAATGCAAAGCCCTTGGCATTAACGTGGTGACGGGCCACACTGCCCGTTACGCAGGATGCAATTATCCAATGGTTGGCGGCGCAACTATGATCGGCATTGATAGTAAAAAGAAACTTATTAAGCCGAAAGCTAAAGTAGGCGATGCGGTTATCGTAACCAAGGGCCCTGCTATTGAAACCACTGGTTTAATGGCAGCATACTTCCCAAAATTTATTGAGAGAAAATTTGGCAAAGTATTCTTAAAGCGCGCTCAGGATGTGTATTATAAAATGTCAGTGGTTAAAGATGCTTTAACTGCTGCTAAAGTCGGCGGAGTAAGTGCTATGCATGATGCAACTGAATGCGGGGTTTTTGGCGGGCTATACGAAATTGCCGTATCAAGCAAAGTAGGTATGCATATTTATTTAGATAAGATGGTTATCTTAGAAGAAGTTGAAAAGACCTGCCAGTGTTTTGGAATTGATCCTTATAAATCAATCAGCGAAGGCACACTTCTTGCTACGGTTAGAAAAGATAAAGCTGCGCAAGTTGTGGATGCATTGGAAGATGAAGGCATTGCCGCAAGCATTGCCGGAGAAGTTGTTTCGCAAAAAGAAGGTTTGTGGGTTTTTGATAAAAATAGGAAATCCAAGTTAGAACATCCCAAAATAGACCCTTTCTGGGCTAAATTTGAGGAATACTTAAAGAAAAATGCGTGAAAGAATCCTGGAATTATTGAGGAAAAAGGACGATTATGTTTCTGGTGACCAAATCAGCCACCGTTTAGGCATCACCCGGCAGGGTTTATGGAAGCATATTCAGGAATTAAAAGAAGTTGGGTATGATATTGTTGCTGTTCCGCATTTGGGCTATCGTTTCCAGTCCGCTCCCGACAGGCTTTTTGATTTTGAAGTAACAAAAGATTTAAATACTAAATTATTAGGCAAGAAAATCCATTATTTTGATAGCGTTGATTCAACGATGAATGTTGCGATGCAGCTTGGGCTTAAGGGTGCGCAAGAGGGGACAATAGTATTAGCGGAAACCCAAGTTAAAGGAAAAGGCAGGCAAGGGAGGATTTGGTCTTCTCCTAAATATAAGGGGATATATCTGTCATTAATATTGCGGCCCAAATTACTGCCAACACAAGCTTCTATATTGACTTTTGTAAGTGCGGTGGGGATTTGTGAGGGAATAAAAGAGGCGACAGGCATAGACGTGCAGATAAAGTGGCCCAACGACATCTTTTTACAAAATAAGAAATTAGGCGGGCTTCTTACTGAGCTCGACGCCGAAACAGATAAAATAAATTTTCTGGTTGTTGGAATGGGTTTAAACGTGAATAATGACAAGAAATCTTTAATAGCGCAGGCAATATCGCTTAAAGAATTTAGGAAGGAACAGGTCAACCGTGTAGTTTTATTGCAGGAAATATTACGTAAAATAGAATCAAATTACCTTGCTTTCCAATTAAAGGGCGCGCATTTTATTACAGAAAAATGGCGCCAGCATAGTATTACTTTAGGCAAGAGGGTAAAGGTTTACTGCCAGAAGGAGCATATTGAAGGAGAGGCGGTTGATATTGATGTTGACGGAGGCCTTCTGGTTAGAAATGATACCGGGTTTACTCAGAAGGTTATGGCAGGAGATGTAGTACACTGCAGGTAATGTAAACTAATATTATCAATCTGGTTGACAATTGCCCCCGTATTATTATAATAATACGGGGGTTTTATTTTTAATCCAAATGTCAATCATACTGAATCTATTTATTGTTTTTATTGCTTTCTCCTCCTGTTTTGCACAAGAGGAGTGTTCTCTTGAGAAAATTGTTGTCCGGCAGGAAAGAGGGTATAGTGATAACTTAAGTTCCCAAGAGATAAGAGAGTTCCAGCCCGATTATTTAACCAATCCATTAAATTTAGTTACTGGCCTTGATGTGCGCAGCAGAGCAGGTTTTGGTATCCAGGGGGATCTTTCTCTGAGAGGTTCTACCTACGAACAGGTAGCTGTTGCAATTGACGGAATAAATGTAATGGACCCTCAAACAGGGCATTACAATCTAGATTTGCCTCTTACAATTTTTGATCTTGAAAAAATTGATATAAAAAAATCAGGGGACTCTTCATTCTATGGCGCAGGAGCACTTGCAGGGAGTGCCAATTTTATTACAAAAAAAGTAGTAAAGAAAGAACTAAACTTAAATACCGAGTTTGGAGAAAACGCGCTTTTTGGGCAAACCTTTTCTTTTAGCCTTCCTTCTGATACTATCTCAAGCCGGGTTTCTTTTGACCATGTTGTATCCAAAGCTGCACGGCCGAATACCGATTTTGAATACAAAACAGCTTCTTTTTATTTAGAAAGAGATTTTAAAACAGCGCGCCTGGATACGTTATTTGGTTATCAAAAGAAAGATTATGGAGCTGCAAATTTCTACTCTAATCTTTTCCCCGAAGAAGAAGAGCATACCGAAACAATATTTGTAAAAACCGGTTATAATCAGGATTTTGGTTTGGGAGAATTAAATAACAATGTTTTCTTAAAAAAGCACCGCGATAAATTTATACTGCAAAGAAATAACCCGCAGTCTGTTAATTATCATACGACTTATGTTTATGGCATGCATTCGGATTACGCCCTGCCAATAAAATTCGGCGAGTTTTCTGTAGGAGCTGGCCTCGGAGAAGACCAGATAAATTCTTCAAATTTAGGAAAACATTCAAGGTTGCATGAATCTTTTAACATCGGAGCCAATGTTTTCCCGAAAGGTAGATTATCTGGCGAGGCCCGGCTAAGGATGGATTATTATCAAGATTGGTCTTGGCAGGAATCCTTTAACTTTAATTCCAGTTATGATTTAATCGGTAATTTCCTTAAATTAAAGGCGGCCTTCTCCCGGGCATTTCGCATCCCGACCTTTACGGAATTATACTATTCAGATGCGGCAAATAAAGGAAACTCTGACTTAAAAATTGAAAGGTCGGATAATTTTACTCTAGGCGTAGATTCTTCTTACAAACAGGTAAGCTTAGGGATAGAAGCTTTCTTAAGGCGTGGCTTTAATCTTATTGATTGGACTCGTAAGACTAATCAAGTCCCCTGGCAGGCGAAGAATCTGGGAAGAATAGACTATAAAGGATTAACATTTAACTCAATATTATATGCTAACTGGGATAACAGGGCTTTTAAAATAAAAGAGTTAAAATTTTCATATAATTATAACTATGCTGATAAAAAAGAGGAAGGACTGCTGTCCAAATATGCGCTTGATATCTTAAAGCACCAGTTTCTTTGCGGTATAGATACGCAAGTTCTTGGTTTGACTGTTAACTGGCAACTTGCATATAACCAAAGGTATTTTGGGCCGAGTTATTTTCTGGGTAATTTTTATATGAGTAAGAAATTTTACAATAAATCATTAAGTATTGAGCCTTTTGTAAAGATAGATAACTTTACTGATGTTAAATATTGCGAAGTTCAAGATGTGCTTATGCCGGGTAGGTGGATTAAATCTGGTTTAAAATTTGAGTGGTAATAGTGGCGCTTCCTGCCGCCGAGTCACCCGCTCAATTAGAATTCAAGTAATTTTCGTTATATTCTAGAAATAAAACCATTTCCTATTTACTCTTTCTTCTACTATAATAATTAAAAACAACATAGTTAATCTTTACAGAAGGGAGAGAAATGTTTATTCATTCAGTTTTATTTGAGATTCAGCCTAAAGAGGTCAAAAAATACCGTAAAGATAGCTTAATGTGGGCAAGTTACACTAAAAAAGCAAAAGGTTTCATTGCTTACTATACAATGAAGCGTTATGGTTACTTAAATCAATACGCTTCTGTTTATGAGTGGGAGAAAAAACAAAATCATGACAGCTTTATGAAGAAATTCCATGATTATCTGGTATCTAAGTCTAAAGCAAAGGTTAAAGTCTTAGGCTACTATAACCTTAAGGCAATTGACAAGGATAGAAAGTAGCTTTTCATTCTCCAAAGAATCAGCTTTTTTTGTTGAAATTCACAGGATTTTATAATATAATACCTTTAATTAAGCGAGGAGGCTAAAATGAAAGCATTGGCAAATATCTTTGTGGCAATTGGTTTGGTTCTTACGATTATTGCTATAGCTGGAAGGATCAGCGGGCAACCGGGGATAATTAAAGGCTATAAGGTGATGAGTATACTATTGGTAGCTAATACCTGTTTTTTAATCGCATTGGTTTCTAAAGTATTTAGTTCCTGTAAAAAATAAGCTAAAAATATAGTTTTTTAAAAAAGAACAGAGGGGACAACTCTTAATTAGCTGTCCCCTTTTCTATTATAGAATATATGTTTACAAGAAAAAAACTGGTAAGAGTAGTAGTGGCAATGAGCGGAGGAGTGGATTCTTCGGTAGCCGCAGCCCTCTTAAAACAAAAAGGCTATGAAGTCATTGGGATTACTATGTGCTTTAACCTTATTGATTCTCTTGGGAAGAAGCCAAATTGTTGTGGCCTGCAGGGAATAGAAGATGCAAGAAGAGTTGCTCACAAATTAGGTATTAAACATTATGTAGTTAATATGCAAAAAACTTTACAGGATAAAGTTATTAAAGATTTCTGTACGGAATATGCAAGCGCAAGGACTCCGAATCCTTGCGTAAGGTGTAATCAGTATGTAAAATTTGGTGCATTGTTGGATAAAGCACTTTCTCTTGATGCTAAGTATCTTGCAACCGGGCATTTCGCGTCCATAGGAAAGCTTTATCCAGGTAAGAAAAATCCAGCCGCGTTCGTTCTTAAGAAAGCAAAGGATAAGAAGAAGGATCAGTCTTATTTTTTATACCGCCTTAATCAAAGACAGCTTAAACATATTATCTTTCCTTTGGAGAAATTTACTAAACAAGAAGTGCGAAATATCGCCCGGGATTTTAACTTGCCTGTTGCAGATAAGAAAGAAAGCCAGGAGATATGTTTTGTCCCCGGGATGGATTACAGGGCATTTTTGAAGAAAAACTTTTCATCAAAAAGTAACGAGTTCAAATGCGCAGAGATTGTAGATAAGAATAACAAGGTTGTAGGAGAACATAAGGGCATAGCATTTTATACAATCGGGCAAAGAGAGGGGATAGGAGTTGCGTTGGGCTATCCTGCTTATGTTACAGAAATCAATAAATTTAGCAATCGCATTACTTTAGGGCCTAAAGAGGATTGTTTAAGAAAAGAGTTTTTAGTTAATGATCTTCATTTTGCTTTTAAGCCCATAAAAAATGAAATTGTGTTAAAGGTAAAGATACGATATAATCATAAAGAAGCTGCTGCTTTAATCAAGCCCTATTCTGGCAAACTCAAGGTTTGTTTTAAGAAAGCTCAATTCGCTATCACCCCGGGTCAATCTGCTGTGTTTTATAATCGGGATAAAGTTATCGGCGGCGGGATAATTGATGAGGTATTATAAAAATCATGATAAAACCATTAAAAGATGTAGAGAATAAAATTAAAGAACTTAAAAAGAAACGGGATGCGGTAATCCTAGCGCATAATTATCAACTCCCGGAAGTCCAGGATATTGCTGATTATCACGGGGACTCGCTTGAGCTTTCCCGTTTGGCTGCAAAAACCGATGCTAAGGTTATTGTTTTCTGCGGGGTGTATTTTATGGCTGAAACAGCCTCAATTATTTGCCCTGAAAAGAAAATAATTGTTCCGGATCATCTCGCAGGTTGCCCGATGGCAAATATGATTAAAGCAAAAGACGTCGTGGAATTGCGTTTAAAACATCCCGATGCCGCTGTCGTCGGGTATGTAAACACTCCGGCAGAAGTGAAAGCGGAATTAGATTATTGCTGTACTTCAACAAATGCCGTAGCAGTCGTTAACGCGCTTAAAGACAGAAAAGAAATCATTTTCGTCCCAGATAAATATTTAGCGGACTACGTTTCAAAGAAAACCGGAAGAAAGCTGATTTCTTGGAATGGATTTTGTCCGACTCATGTAAAGATATTGCCGGAAGATATTAAGCGGGAGAAGAAGTTTCATCCCAAAGCCAAAGTCGTTGCGCATCCGGAATGTTTGCCTTCTGTCTTAGCATTAGCTGACGAAGTGATTTCTACGAGTGCAATGTGTAAATTTGCCAAAGAAACCACAGCCAAAGAAATTATTGTTGCAACAGAGGTAGGGCTTATTTACCGGTTAAAGAAAGATAATCCGGATAAAGAATTTTACCCAGCTTCCGAAGCGGCAGTTTGCCCGAATATGAAACGCACGACTCAGGAAAAAGTGCTTTGGGCGTTAGAGGAGTTAAAAGAAGAAGTCAGAGTAACGAATGACGTCCGTAAGCGTGCAAAGAAAGCAATTGATGCGATGCTAAGCATTATTTAACATGAATATCCCGGTTGTGTATGAAGACGACTGGCTTTTGGTTGTAGATAAGCCGGCGGGCTTACTTACAATACCTACGCCTAAAAATGAATCCCGTACATTGACAAGTATTTTAAATGATGATTTGGAGGCGCGGCATTTAACTTATCGCCTTCATCCCTGCCATCGCCTTGACAGGGATACTTCTGGATTAATTATTTATGCTAAAGGTAAATCTTTTGAGAAGAAAATGGCGGAATTGTTCCGCCTTAGGAAGATAAAAAAGACTTATATCGCTTTTGTGCAGGGGAATCTTAAACAGCCCGTTGGCCGGATAAATAGCCCGATAGAAGGATTAACTTCCGAGACCAAGTATAAAGTTATTGAAAAAAGAAAAATTTTTGATATTGTAGAAGTTCACCCTTTGACAGGAAGGACTAACCAGATCAGGATCCATTTTAAGAATTTGGGGCATCCTATTTTAGGGGATACAAAATTTGCCTTCCGCAGGGACTTTTTATTAAAGTCAAAAAGATTGTGTTTACACGCAGAGAGGTTAGAGTTTGTTCATCCGGAAACTAATAGGCCGGTAATCCTAAAGTCTGCTTTACCCAAAGAATTAAAAGATTTTTTAATTAAGAATTCTTAATTAAGGATATGGAAAAATATATTATTCTAGGGATTGTCCAGGGTTTAACCGAGTTTTTCCCTGTCAGTAGTTCAGCCCATCTTGTGATCCTGCAAAAGATATTCTGCATAAATGGGAAAGACGTGGTTTTACCGGTTGTCCTGCATCTGGGGACGGCTTTATCTTTAATTATTTTCTTTTTTAAAGATTTAGTCGGTTTATTTAAGAATCTAAAACTTCTTTATTTTATTCTTATCGTAAGTTTAATTACCGGTGTCATTGGTTTCTTGGGAAAAGATTTTTTTGAAAGCCTTTTTAGCTCGGTAAAGTTTGTTGCAGTTGCACTGGTAATAACCTCAGTAGTATTATTCTTAACTAAGAAGTTTATGGATGGTAAAAGGCAAAGCGCTAATCTAAAAGATGCTTTGATTCTAGGTTTTACCCAGGCGATAGCAATTGTGCCCGGGATTTCCCGCTCAGGCATTACTGTTTCAACACTTTTATTCCGAGGTATAAAAAGAGAAGAGGCTTTTAAATTATCTTTTATTGTTTCTATCCCGGTAATTTTGGGTGCTGCACTTTTGGAATTTAAGAAAATAGGTTTGGAGCTTAAGGCAGATTTTTTTAATCTATCCGTTGGCTTTATTTCTAGCTTTATCGCGGGCTTACTTTCTCTTTGGCTGTTAAGATTATTGATTGCCAAGGCGAAATTGTATTATTTTGGTTATTATTGTATAATTGTTGCTATCATTACACTAATATTTATAAAATGAGTATAATTGTCTTAGGAACTGTAGCTTTAGATACTGTTAAAACGCCTTTTGGCATAAGAGAACATATGCTGGGAGGTTCTGCTGTGCATTTTTCAATGTCTGCAAGGCTTTTTACGGATGTAAATTTAGTTGCGATTATTGGGAAAGATTTTCCTAAGAAGCACATTGATTTTCTGCGCAATAAAGGCATTATCCTTTCTTCTTTAATTAAAGATTCAGGGAAAACTTTCCGTTGGGAAGGGGAATATAAAGGAGATTTAAATACAGCGCTTACTTTGGATACTCAATTAGGCGTTCTTTCTGTATTTAGGCCGAGTGTTTCTAATGAACAAAAAAGGATTAAGAATATATTTCTTGCAAATGTCGATCCAGATATACAAAGGCATTTGTTAAAGAGTATGCATTGCCCTGAATTTGTCGGCCTTGATAGTATGAATTTCTGGATTAACAATAAACGCGCCTCTCTTTTAAAATTGCTTAAAGAAGTGGATATCTATGTTGCCAATGACCAGGAAGCAAGGGCGCTTTCCGGGGAAAGTAATTTAATCCGCGCAGCAAAAACATTAGTTTCATATGGCCCAAAGATGGTTTTGATAAAAAAGGGCGAACACGGGCTTCTTTTTTATAGTAAAGAATTCCTTTTTTTGCTTCCCGCGTTCCCTACGGACAAAGTGATTGATCCTACCGGGGCAGGGGATACTTTTGCCGGAGGATTTATGGGGTATCTGGCAAAGGCGAGAAAGATAAATCACCTTAATATTAAAAATGCTCTTGCCTATGGGACAGTTGCCGCGTCTTTTAATGTGGAAGGCTTTGGCGTTGAAAAAACCAGCAAACTTAAAGTAACTGATTTAAACAAGAGGTTAAAGCAGCTTAGGAACCACGTTATATTTTAAGGAATTTAAAGCTATGAAAGAGCTAACAGACTTTAAAGAATTAAAGAAAATTAAAAACCTTAATGAAGAATTCTTTAGCTTCATCAAAAGTTACGGAGTTATTGGCGTAGCCGTTGGTATTGTAATGGGCCAGGCAGTGGCAAAGGTTATTAATGTTATCGTTGAAGCTTTGGTTATGCCAATATTAGAAGTTATCCTACCCGGGTCTAAATGGCAAGAGGCTGTTTTTCATTTGGGAAGAGTAAATATTAAGATTGGTTTAGTAATTGCTGCTTTTATTGATTTCTTGGCGATATCTTTGGTTATGTTTTTTGTGGTTAGGTATATTTTAAAAGTTGAGCATCATAAGGAATAAAAGAGAGGCTTAAATGTTAGAAGAAAAAATCCTGAATGATTACAAGGAAGCAATGAAGAGCAGGGATACTATTAAAAGCTCAGTCTTAAATTTCTTACGCGCAGACTTAAAATACGCAGCTCTTAATAAAAAGAAAGATACTCTGGAAGATGCGGATGTGGTCACGGTATTAAAAAAACACATTAAACAGCACCAGGATTCTATTGAACAGTTTAAGAATGGGAATCGTCTTGATTTGGCGGATAAGGAAGCAAAGGAGTTGGAGGTTTTAAAAACATATCTTCCTCCTGAATTATCAGCTGATGAGATTAAAAAGGTTATTGAGGAAGTAGTAGCTGCTGTTGCTCCCTCTGGCATGAAGGATATGGGTAAGGTGATGAAAGAAGTAAACGCTAAGGTTGCGGGTAAAGCCGATGGAAAATTAGTCAGTGATTTGGTAAGGGAAAGATTATCAAAATAAATGAAAATGGAAACATATTTTTTAAGCAATGAGGATATTTTAAAATTCTACGATAGGATTGTCAAGGATTACCAGCTTTATGTTCCTGTCAAAACAAAAACTCCTATTAAGATAGCCTGCGATTATGGGTTTAGCCTGCCAACAGACGATTATATCTTAAAAGAATATTCTGCCGTAAATAAAGAAGAGATTGTATTTAACGAATATCGTCCGATTGAGCCGGTTCGTACTTTCTTCAATCAATATAAAGAAGAAGTCGGTGAATACTTTGCACAGGAAACTATTGAAAAAGATAAGAAAGAAAAGCCGGTTGCTATTTCCGGTATAAAAAATTGCGATATTTTTTCTTTAAAAATACAGGATTTCGTGTTTTTAGGAAAAGATGATGACATCGTTGACCCATTTTATAAAAAAAGAAGGCAAGACGCTTTGATAATTTCCGGGGATTGCCCGGGTTTTAAAGAAGCTTGTTTCTGCCGGGCATTTGATATAAATCCTTATTGTGAACAAGGTTTTGATTTTAATCTATCAGTACTTAACAATGGGTATCTGGTTGATGTGAATTCTAAAAAAGCAAATTTGATAGCCGGTTCAATCAGAGATTTGCTTACTCCGGCTACTTTGGGGCAATTATCCGGCAGGTCCGCTAAAAGAGATGCTGTAATACGAAAACTAGATGAGCATTTAAGCCATCACAAGATACCCAAGAAGGAAGTTTTGCAGGAAATAGTAAAGGCAGGGCATAATTCGCAAATTTGGCATGAACAGATGCGGACTTGTGTTGAGTGCGGAGGATGTATTTTTATGTGCGACACCTGCCATTGTTTCTTGCTTTCTGATGAAATATCCGGGAATAACTCAAAAAGGCTGCGTGTTTGGGATGGATGTTTACTTAAGAATTTTACCCGTGTTGCGGGAGGGGGGAACGCTTTAAAGATGCGCTATATGAGGTTGCGCAACCGGTATATTAAGAAATTTGATTTTTTTATTGATAACATTGGTTTTCAGGCTTGTTGTGGCTGTGGCAGGTGCATTGATGTCTGCCCGGGGCGCATTGATATTAGGAATATCTTAAGAAGGCTATATGATGAAAAATATCTACCAGCCAGTTGAGGCTGTAATTGAAAATATAATTCAGGAAACCTCTGCTATAAAGACTTTTACTTTAAAGCCGAAAACAGATTTTTCATTTGTGACGGGGCAATTTATTGAATTAACCGTTCCCGGCTTAGGAGAAGCGCCCTTTACTCCGTCGTCTGACCCCGGAATTAAAGAAAGAATGGATGTTACCATAATGAAGACTGGGGCAGTTACTTCAAAACTACACGAGATGCAAAAAGGGCAGGTGGTTGGCATTCGCGGGCCATTCGGAAAAGGGTATCCTTTGCATAAATTTAAAGGTAAGGATCTTTTAATTGTCGGAGGTGGCGTAGGCCTTGCCCCTTTGCGTTCATTGTTATTTAGTTTATTTTCAACTATTGATAATTATAATAAAGTATTGCTGCGTTATGGATCTCGGACCGCCAATGATATTGTTTACAAAGGCTCAATTGGGGAGTGGGCAAAAAGGGATAAGTTTGA
The DNA here is from genome assembly GCA_028715415.1 of Candidatus Omnitrophota bacterium. NCBI lineage: Bacteria > Pseudomonadati > Candidatus Omnitrophota > Candidatus Omnitrophota bacterium. The sequence goes on from JAQURX010000012.1 coordinate 58,086, forward strand.
TATTGTTACTAGTGTTGATATAGGTGACCCCAGCTGGCAGGGGAATGTGGGTTTGGTTACCACTATATTAAAAGATATGCCTATAGATTTAAATAATGCTTCGGCGATTGTCTGCGGCCCGCCGATTATGATGAAATTCGTAACTTTAAAATTATTGGATTTAGGCTTTAAACCAAAAGATATCTATTTATCAATGGAAAAAAGCATGTCTTGCGGCCTTGGTAAATGCGGCCACTGCCGTTTGGGAAAGTTTTATATTTGTAAAGACGGCCCGGTATTTACATACGAGGAATTAAAAGATATACACGATATTTGGGATTAAAAAAAGATGAAACGGTTATTCATTGATCTGGATATTTGCAATAAATGCGAGGAATGCAAGATTGTTTGCGAATATTTTTATCATTCGCAAAATAACGGGGTTACTTCGTTAAGAGAGTACGCTACCTTTGCTACTATCTGCCGGCATTGCGAACAGGCTCCTTGTGTAAATTCATGCTATCATAATGCGCTGGAAAGAGCCAGTGACGGACACATTAAGCGTTACAAGATGCGTTGCACGAGTTGCAAGTCTTGTTCTGTGGCATGCCCTTTTGGGATAATATTTCAGGATTTTATTCCTTATCTTGATTCTAAATGCGATTATTGTATTGGCACCTCAAAAGAACTGCCAGTTTGCGTCAAGAGTTGCCCTCAACACGCTATAGAAATAAAAGAAATAGCAGAGGAAGATTTAGAAAAAAATATATATTTGGTTGGTGAACATTTGGCTGTGCATACCTTGAAATGGTCCAGAGAGGATGTTCAGCCTCCTAAGAAGAAATAGAAATTGATATGAAATTATTATTTAGTTACTTAATCTTTCCGGGTTTTCTGTTTAGCGCCATCGTTGGTTTAATGTCAGGTTGGTTTGATAGAAAATTGTCTGCCCGGTTGCAATGGCGTGTTGGCCCTCCATGGCACCAGAATTTTACCGATTTAATAAAATTATTAGGCAAAGAAACCATTGTCCCTGTCGGTGCAAAATTTACATTTCTTTTGTCTCCCTATCTTGGTTTATTGAGCGTTGTTTTGGTAGCAGGTATGTTGGGAACTAATATTTTATTCCCGTCTACAAGTTTTTCCGGAGACCTTATTGTTATTTTATATCTTCTTTTTATGCCGGCAATTGCCCTGATCTTAGGGGCTTCAGCTTCAAGGAATCCGCTTGCTTCTGTCGGGGCTTCAAGAGAAATGAAACTTCTTATCGCGTATGAACTTCCTTTTATTCTGTCAATTATCGCAATTATTATTAAAAGCCATGGTTCAATACAAATAGGAGGCATTCTCTCTGAGCAATTAAGTTTTGGCTCAAACATAATGTCTTTTTCAGGTTTAATCGCTTTTGTTAATGCGTTATTTTGCATGCAGGCTAAATTAGGCATAGCCCCTTTTGAAATATCTGAGGCTGAGCAAGAAATTATGGCAGGAGTTTTAATTGAATATTCCGGGCTTCCTCTTGCGGTCTTTAAATTGACTAAAGCGCTGATGCTTTATACTCTGCCGCTTTTGCTAATTGTTTTGTTTTTAGGAAAAGATTTAAGCCCTTTGTTTATTATTCCTAAATTTATCGGCATATTAATATTTATTATTTTAGTTAAGAATACCAATCCGCGGTTACGTATTGATCAGGCGTTAAAATTCTTCTGGAGAATACCATTGGCCTTGGCAATTTTGGCGGTGGTGTTAGCATTATTGGGGTTATAATTATATGGATTTAAGAACAAAAGCTTTAACAAAATCTATCTGGGTGTTTCATGTGAGCGCAGGCTCTTGTAATAACTGCGACATAGAAATATTGGATTGTTTTACACCGCGTTTTGATATTGAGCGTTTTGGGATACAGCTCATTGGTTCAGTAAGGCATGCGGATGCTATTTTGATTACAGGAGCCATGAATAGAAAGTCGGTAAAAAGGATGAAGAAAATCTATGAACAGGCGCCAAAACCGTGTGTTGTCGTTGCGGTTGGCCAATGCGCATTAAGCAGGCATATGTTCAGGTTTAGCTATAACGTAGATGAACCATTGGATAAAATCTTGCCGGTTGACCTTTACATCCCGGGTTGCCCTCCTAAGCCAGAGGCTATGATTTCCGGTATAGTAAAACTGGTCAATAAGATGAGAAAGAGAAAATAACTATGGAAATGAAAGATAGGATTAAAGAAGGATTAGGCGGCAAAATCGTCAATTGGGAAGAGAAGAGGCCTCATAGGATTTATTTTGAGGTGAAAAAAGAGGATATTTTTGAGACGGTTAAATTTTTGTTCAAAAATCTGGGGTTAAGGTTTTCCATCGCAACCGGAATGGATAATCCTGATAATTTTGAGATGCTATATCATTTTAGTTTTGATAAAACCGGGGAATTCTATTCTGTGCGTGTTTTTATCAATGACAAAGAGAAGGCTCAAATTGATTCAATTACTCCGATATTTATCGGAGCGGAATGGATTGAACGTGAAATCTGGGAGATGCTTGGAATAAACTTTGTAGGGCACCCTAATTTAAAGAAACTGCTTCTTGATGATGATTGGCCGCAAGGCGATTATCCGTTAAGAAAAGATAATAAAAAAGGTTAAATATGTCGCATAAAATCATCGTTCCTATCGGACCATATCATCCTCTTCAAGAGGAACCTGAATTTTTCCAACTCTTTGTTGAAGGTGAAAAAGTTGTAGATATTGAAATTGTCATCGGATATAACCATAGAGGAATTGAGAAACTTGCGGAGTCAAAGCATCTTGACCAAGTTCCTTTTCTTGTAGAGCGTATCTGCGGGATATGTTCTTCAAGCCATCCCTATGCATATGTTTTGGCTGTTGAGGATATCTTAGGCGGTGAGCAGAGTATTGTTCCGGAAAGAGCTCTTTATATCCGCACGATAATTGATGAGCTCCAGAGGATCCATAGCCATTTGTTATGGTTAGGTTTAGCAGGGCACTTCATTGGTTATAATACAGTCTGGATGTGGGCTTGGAAATACAGAGAGCCGGTTCTGGATATGTTTGAGATGGTCACTGGTAACCGTCAAAATTACGCAATGTTTAAGGTAGGAGGTGTGCGCAGGGATATTTTAGATGAGGATATTCCTATCATAAAAAAGACTTTGGATGACTTGCTTCCTGCGATAGATATGTTTAAAGGCGCGGTTTCCGATGATCCTGTAATAAAGGCAAGATTAAAGGGCGCCGGAATTTTAACTAAACAGCAGATTATTGATTGGTGTGTAGTCGGGCCTACGGCTCGCGCCTCTGGTGTAAGTATTGATGTAAGAAGAGATGAACCTTATGGGGTCATTGATAGGGTTGACTGGAATTTGATTGTTGAAAAAGACGGTGATGTATTTGCTAAAACTCTTGTAAGGGTGCTGGAATTGTATGAGTGTGTCAGCATTATCAGGCAATGCCTTGATAAAATGCCCAAGGGGCCAATTGACGCTGATATTAAAGATATTCCTGCCGGAGAAGGTATAGGAAGAGTTGAAGCTCCAAGAGGAGAGTGTTTCCATTATATAAAGACAGATGGGACAAACCGCCCGGTGCGGCTTAAGATACGCGCTCCAAGTTTTATGAATGTGGCATCCAATAAAGTTGGTTGCGTAGGAGGGACAATCTCAGACGCAGCACTTACTCTTGCTGCAGTTGACCCTTGTTATTGCTGTACGGAGCGCACCGCGGTTATTAATAAGATAGATAATAAAAAGTTGATGAATGGTTGGGATCTAATTAAGCTTTCGCAGGAGAAAACCAACAAGATAAAAGAGGATATTTCAAATGGCAGACTTAAATAAGATTAAAGAAAAGATCGCAAAAATGTCGGAAGTCGCCCTTGGGATGTGGAGAACTACTCATCAGGCTTTTATGGAACATGATATGGATTTATTGGAAAAAGTCTTGGAAGATGAAAATAGGCTGAATAATTCTGAGAAGGAAATTGTTTCTGAGTTAGTGGCTTTTGTCAGGGAAACTCAGGATTTAGAAAAGAAGAATCAAGCAGTGTTGTTTACTGATATAGTGGGTGATTTGGAGATGATTGGAGACTATTGTAAAGATATCTTAGAAAGGGTCCAGATAAAAATAGAAGAAAGGTTGCTTTTTAGCGAGGAAGCAGTGGTAGAATACGGGGAACTTTATAAAAAGACGGAAGATGCTCTTGAAGAAATTAACCGCGCGCTGGTTAAAGATTCTTTTTTGGCAGTAGGAGAAGTATTAAAGAAGCAGGAGCATATTGACAGCCTCGTTGATGAATATAGAAAAAAGCATAATGAAAGGATGATTACAGGGTCCTGCAGCCCGATGGCCTGCAATATGTATTTAAATATGCTGGATTTTACAGCGGCGGTTTATTATCACACAAAGAAAATAGCCAAGAATTTATTAAAGATTAAATAATGAACGCATTGATTATTTGCATA
>JAQURX010000013.1 GCA_028715415.1 Candidatus Omnitrophota bacterium
GGATCTCCTATCCCAATATCTATAATATCTCTTCCCTCTGCGCGTGCTTTTCTTTTTGCTTTATCAATCTCTAAAAATAAATAAGGCGGAAGGCTGTTGAGTTTCTTAGAAAGCTAAAACATGGTTCTCTATCTCCTATATTATTTACTTAAAACATCCTGCATTGAATATAAACCTGCTGGTTTACCTACAACCCACTTTGCTGCTTTTAAAGCACCCAGCGCAAATAAATCACGTGTGTGTGCTTGATGCTTTATTTCAATACGCTCAGAGTTGCCACAGAAAATAACCGTATGGTCTCCGATAATATCTCCCAAACGCACAGAATGGGTAGGAATAGTTTTTTTTGTTGCATCAACAAGCACTTGCTGCATTTTTTTTGCAGTGCCGCTTGGAGCATCTTTCTTTGCTTTGTGGTGCGCCTCTACAATTTCAATATCATAATCAGGGCCTAATTTTTTTGCTATCTCAGGAAGCATTGAGAACAAAACGTTTACCCCTATCGCCATATTGGGAGAAAATACTACCGGCACCACGTTAGAAACTTCTTCAACTTTTTTTATTTGCGCATCACTTAACCCGGTAGTACCCAAGACGAGTGCTTTTTTGTACCTAGCTACATAATCTAAGTTAATTTCCGTTGCTTCAGGAATTGTAAAATCTATCAACACATCAATAAGGAATAAACCATCGGAATTGGAAGAAATTTTTAATTTACCTAATTCTTTCCCAATTAATGGCGTACCTTTTTTCTCTAATGCCAAATTAACTTCAAAATCACTGTTATGAGAAGCCAATTCGTAGATTCTCCTGCCCATTTTCCCGCAGGCACCGGCAATCCCTAATTTAATCATATATAAACTCCTTATTATTAGCTACAAGCTACAAGATTCAAGTTTTTACTTGTGCTCTTGTGCCTTGTACCTTATCAACTTAGCAATCCGTAATCTTTTAAAGCTTTTCTTAGTTTTTCTAAATTCTCCGGTAACATTGAACACATTGGCAGCCTTAAATCCGGCTCACACATCCCTAATAAACCCATAGCAGTTTTTACTGGTATAGGATTTGTCTCAATGAACACAGCTTTAATTAAAGGCAATAATTTGAAATGAATCTCCTGGGCTTTTGCAATATTGCCTTTTTCAAATTCTGCAACTAAGTTTGCCACATCTTTAGGAACAATATTAGCAACAACAGAAATTATCCCCACCCCTCCAATTGATAACACTGGAAGAGTTAAGCTGTCATCTCCAGAAATTAGCTCAAAACTTTTTGGGCATAATTGCCTTACCCTTGACATCTGATCAAGGTTGCCAGACGCTTCTTTTACCGCAGCCATATTTTTGCAATCATTAGCTAACCTTGCCATAGTCTCAGGCTCAATATTAACACCGGTCCGGGAAGCAATGTTGTAAAGGATTATCGGAATCTTAACCGAATCTGCTACAGCTTTAAAATGTTCATATAAACCTTTTTGCGTAGGACGGTTGTAATAAGGAGAAACCTGCAGAGAAGCATCTGCTCCAGCTTTAGCAGCATGTTTCGTCAGCATCACTGCTTCCTCAGTAGAATTTGAGCCAGTGCCCGCAATGACAGGAACTCTTTTTTTCACCTGATCAATAGTAATCTCAATTACTTTGTCATGCTCCTCAAAAGACAATGTCGCAGACTCCCCAGTTGTGCCGCAAGGAACAATCCCACTAGTCCCGTTTTTAATTTGAAACTCAATCAAATCCCTCAGCTTTGCTTCGTCGATTTTCCCATTACGAAAAGGAGTAACAATTGCTACAATTGAGCCTTTAAACATAGTAATCTCCTTCATAGACTATTTTAGCTTCACCTTCCAACCAAACATTTGTAAAATGGACTCTTGTTCTTTCAAAATAAACTTTTAAAATTTCTCCACTCTTTGTATGCACATTTACTTTATTGCCGCTGTCTGTTTTCAAAGAAAAAATTACCGATGAAGCAACTGAACCAGTGCCGCAGGCTAAAGTTTCATCCTCAACCCCTCTTTCATAGGTACGAATCTTAAATGAATTCTTATCAATCGGCTCAATAAAATTAACATTAGTACCTTTTGGAGCAAATTCTTTGTGATAGCGGATATAAGGGGCGATGTCAGTTATTTTAATCTTATCCAAACCTTCTGCAAAAATAACTACATGAGGAACGCCTGTATTAACAAAATTTACTTTTAAAAGCCTATTATTGACTTTGATAGGAATATCTAATCTGATTCCAAAAGGATCAGTCAATTGTATTTTAACTTCTTTATCCTTCACTTCCGAATTAATTATTCCTGCTTTTGTTTCAATTTTTACAATTTTCTTCCCAGTCCAGTAAGCAGCGCAACGAGCACCATTTCCACACATCTCAGCCTCTGAACCATCAGCATTAAATATGCGCATCCTGATATCTGCGATTTTAGAATTCTCCATTACCAACAAACCATCAGCCCCAATGCCAAATTTTCTATCACAGGCTTTCTTTGCTAATTTACTGTATTTTTCTGTAGACAGCCCTAGGCTTTTCACAACTACAAAATCGTTTCCTGCGGCAACCATCTTTTTAAACCCACACACCAATTGTGGTTTTTTTAAAGAACGGCTTGTTTCAATTGGTGTGTGGGTAGCTTTCATCATTTTATTCACAAAAAATTGGCATTACTTCATTGCGAGTAATATCTTCATAAGTTTCTCTTTTACGAATCACCTGAACACAATCTTTAACCACCATTACTTCCATGGCCCTCGGCCTTGAATTATAATTTGATGACATGCTAAACCCATATGCGCCAGCGCTCATTACTGCAATAAAATCTCCTTCTTTTACTTTAGGAAGCATTCTTTCTTTGGCAAAAAAATCCCCACTCTCACAAATAGGCCCGACCACGTCCGCCTTTTCTTGTGACTTTGTGCCTTGTGCCTTTTTAAGCGGAAGTATATTATGATAAGCCTCATAAAGTGCCGGCCTAATCAAATCATTCATCCCGGCATCCGTAATAATAAATTTCTTTTTTGGGGTATTTTTAATATATAGAACCTTTGCCACAAGCACCCCGCTGTTTCCGACAATAAACCTTCCCGGCTCTAAAATTATTTTTAATCCAGTTTTCTTTAATAGGGGCAAAATTTTTGCAGCATATATTGCTGCGGTCTGAGGGGTTTCATTATTATAAACAATGCCTAAACCCCCTCCTATATTCAAATACTCCAAAGTTACACTCTTCTTAATCTTAAGAATAAAATCGGCAACTTTTTTTATAGCTGCTACAAAAGGGTCACTCTCGGTTATCTGAGAACCTATGTGTATATGAAGCCCCGAGATTTTAGCATTCCTAAAATTTCTGCTCATCATAATAATTTTATAGGCCGTCTTTAAATCGATACCGAATTTATTAGTAATTTTACCTGTAGTAATGAATTTATGTGTTTTTGCTTCAACATCCGGATTAATACGAATTGCAACCCGCGTAATCTTGCCTAATTTCTTGGCAATGCGGTTAATATTGGTTAATTCCGGTAACGACTCCACATTAAAAAACAATATCCCGCATCTAATCGCATCCTCAATTTCTTTATCGGTTTTCCCAACTGAAGCATAAACAATCTTTGATGCAGGGCAGCCAGCTTTTAAAGCGCGATACAACTCTCCTCCTGAAACAATATCAAGGCCAGAGCCCATATTGACAAGAGATTTAAGAATTGCCAAATTAGAATTTGCTTTTACCGAATAGCAGACTAACGCATCTACACTTTTAAAAGCCTCTTTTATCTTAAGATAATGGTCTATAAGCGTATTGTAGCTATAAACATAAAGAGGCGTGCCATATTTTTTAGCCAAATCCTCAATCTTTACCTTCTCGCAGCATAAACTATTTCCTACATATTTAAATTCATGCATTTAACCTTTTACTCCATTTCTTAAGTTGGTTAGTAACTAGTTTTGGGTTCGTTGAACCGTAAGATTGCTTTAAATTAACTGAAGCCCAGGCATTAAGGATCCCTCTTACTTCAGGACCTAATTTTGGTGAAAATTTCTTAAGCTCTTGATTCGTAAGGCTTGAAATCTTCTTGCCTTTATCCAAGCAATCTTTTACAATATTTCCAACAATATCATGTGCATCCCGATAAGAAACGCCTTTCTTGATTAGATGCTCCACAATATCAACCGAAAACAAAGATTCATCCATTACCCTTGCTGCAATTGCTTCTTTCTCTATCACAATATTTCCAAAAAGATCAATAAATATTTCCAAAATATCCTTCACCGTATCAATTGCATCAAAAAGCGGAGGCTTATCTAATTGCAAATCTCTGTTGTAAGACGATGGCAGGCCCTTCATTAACATTAGAATATTAGAAAGGTCCCCGTGAATCTTTCCAGCTGATCCCCGGATTAACTCCAAAACATCTGGATTCTTCTTGTGCGGCATAATACTTGATCCGGTGCAAAAAGAAAAATCAATATCAATAAAATTGAATTCTTTAGTAGACCAGAGGATTAAGTCTTCGGCAATCCGCGACAAATGTACGGAAAGAATTGATAAATCAGCCAAGACCTCAATAATAAAATCCCTGTCGCTTACACTATCAATGCTGTTTTCAGTTACTTTGCTAAAACCTAATTCCTTGCTTACATAATGCCTATCAATGGCTAAGCCTGTCCCTGAAAGAGCCCCGCTTCCCAGAGGCATCAAATTTACCCTCTTGTAAGCGTCGTTTATCCTTTCCTTATCCCTCTCCAAACTTTCCAAATAAGCAAGCAAATGATGGCTCAAGAGAACGCACTGTGCAACCTGTAAATGCGTATATCCGGGTATAATTACCTTTTTGTTATTATTAGCAAATTTTAATATTGACTTCTGAAGTAAACTTATTAGATCGAACAATTCTTCAGTTTCATATTTAATATACATCCTTATATCCAAAGCAATCTGGTCATTCCGGCTCCTTGCAGTGTGTAACTTATGAGCGGCTAGCCCAATTTTCTTCGATAATAAATCTTGAATATTAGAATGGATATCCTCTGCCTCAGGGCTAAACTTAAATTTCCCTGTATTGATATCTTTTAAAATTGAGCTTAAACCTTTAACAATCAAGTTTGCGTCTTTTGCAGGAATAATTTTCTGCCTGCCTAACATCTTCGCATGGGCAATGCTTCCTAAAACATCGTACTTTGCAAGCCTCTTATCAAAAGAAATGCTTGAAGTAAACCTATCAGTTAAACTATTTGTTTTCTTAGGAAACCTGGTGCCCCATAGTTTTTTACTCATTCTATCTCCTCGGCTTTTACTTGAATCCTGCAACTTGAAACTTACAACCCAATCTATTTACCTTTTATAAGGCATCCCCCAAATCTTAATAAACCCTTCAGCTAACTGCTGATTAAACTTATCTTCCTTGCCGTAGGTAGCTAATTCTTTTTTATAAAGCGAATTGGAAGACTTCCTTCCAACCGGAACACAGCTGCCCTTAAATAATTTTAACTTTATTGACCCCGTAACTAACTTTTGCGTAGAATTAACAAAACTATCCAATGCATCCTTAAGCGGCGAATACCATAATCCGTAATAAACTAACTCAGAGTATTTTAAAGCAACAATTTCTTTAAAATGCGCTAATTCCCTGTCCAAAACCAAACTCTCCAATTCCTTATGTGCTACATGGAGCATTGTCGCAGCAGGCGCTTCATAAATTTCCCGAGATTTAATCCCTACTAACCTATTCTCAACAAGGTCACTCCTGCCAACGCCAAATGATCCGCCAATTTCATTTAAATGACTGATTAGAGTTTTTAACTTATAAGTTTTCCCGTCAACTTTCTTTGGCACACCTTTTTCAAAATATACCTCAACATATTTCGGATAACTTGCTGAATTCGTCTGTGTTTTTGTAATCATGTAAGCGTCTTCCGGAGGCTCCTGCTCTAAATCTTCCAATACCCCGGATTCAATACTTATCCCCCATAAATTCCTATCAATGCTATAAGGCTTTTTCTTGGTTACATCAATAGGAATATTGCGCTGCTCGGCATATTCAATTTCTTCCTCTCGCGATTTAAATTCCCAAGTCCTCACAGGAGCTAGAATTTCTAATTTTGGGTCAAGGATTCCTGCTGCAACTTCAAGCCGCACCTGATCATTTCCTTTACCGGTACAGCCGTGTGCAACGCTATCTGCTTTTTCTTTATGCGCAATCTCAACTAAATATTTTGCAATTAAAGGCCTTCCTAACGCAGTGGCCAGTAAATATTTTCCTTCATAAATTGCGTTTGCTTTTAAGGAAGGAACGATAAAATCCTCAACAAACTCATCCTGCAGGTCTTTAACATAAACCTTTGAGGCTCCTGCTGCAAAAGCCCTTTTTTCTATGGCGGATATATCTTCCCCTTTGCCTAAACCTTGCCCTAAATCTGCCATAAAACAAATAACATCATAATCTTTATCTTTAAGCCACCTGACTATACAAGAAGTATCTAACCCGCCGGAATATGCCAATACTACTTTTTTCATTTCACCTCTCCCAATAACTTAATTAATACCGCTTTTTGCACATGCATCCTGTTTTCAGCTTCATCAAAAACTACGGAATTCTTGCTATCAATAACGTCACTTGTTATTTCTTCTCCCCGATGTGCAGGCAAACAATGCATAACAAGGCAGTCCTTCTTAGCTAATTTCAAAAGATTTGAATTAATCTGAAAATCCTTAAATATTTTCTTGCGCTCCTGGGCTTCTTTTTCCTGCCCCATGCTTGCCCAGACATCAGTATATAAAACATCTGCGTCTTTGGCTGCATCAATTGGATTATTAAAAAGTTTTAGCGTTGCACCTTTTGCCTGCGGCTCATAGCCTTTAGGAGTAGCCACATTAATATTCATCCCTACTTTAGAACAGATAAAAATCAAAGAATTACAAACATTGTTTCCATCCCCCAGGTATGTAAGCGTTTTACCTTTTAATGTCTTAAGTTTTTCTTTTGCTGTATAGATATCTGCCAGCCCCTGGCAAGGATGAGAGAAATCAGACAAGCCATTTATTACCGGGATATCCGCATGTTTTGCCATCTCTAAAACATTTTCATGGCCAAAGGTCCTTAAAACAATCCCTTGGACATACCTGGATAACGTCTTTGCAACATCATGGATAGTCTCCCGGACTCCTAAATTTATTTCTCCCGGGCTTAAATAAATGGAATTTCCTCCCAGCTGAAACATCCCAACCTCAAAAGAAACCCGAGTCCTGTTTGAAGGCTTTTGAAAAATAAGCGCGATGGTCTGTCCAGACAAAGCCTTGGCAAATTTAAGCTTATTTGCTTTTAGCTTATCGGTTAAACTAAAAATACCTTCAATTTCTTTTGTGCTTAAATCTTTGATTGAAATTAAATCTTTCATTTTATGTACCTCTTAATACGCTATCTAAAATCTTGGTAGCTTTATCAATTTCACTCTTTGTAATATTTAAGGCTGGCATAAGCCTTAATACTTTTTCATGAGTGCAATTTATCAAAAGCCCTTTTTCTATACATTTTTCAACTATTGATTTTCCATTCACATTTAATTCAACCCCGACCATAAGCCCCAAACCCCTTACATCGGTAATAACCTTATATTTGCTTTTTAATTCATTAAGTTTCCCAAAAAGATATTCTCCCATCTTTTGCGCGTTTGACAACAATTTTTCTTTTTGTATCGCAGTTAGGACTGCAAGAGCTGCCTTACATATAACAGGCCCTCCGCCAAAAGTTGACGCGTGCATCCCCGGGCTTAAAGTATCGGAAATCTCTTTTTTTACTATCATAACACCTATTGGAAGCCCTCCTCCTAGCGCTTTAGCTAAAGTCATAATATCCGGAGTTATGCCGTAATGTTTATAGCAAAACAGCTTCCCGGTCCTGCCAACTCCAGTCTGAACCTCGTCAATAATAAGAAGGATATTCTTTTGGGTACAAATCTTCCTTAACTCAAGAACAAATTCTTTTGAAGCTACGTTTATCCCGCCCTCACCCTGGATTAACTCAAGCATGATCCCTGCGGTTTTATCGGTTATCGCAGCTTTAACCGCCTCAATATCATTATACTTAACTATTTTAAAGCCTTCCGGAAGAGGAGCAAAACCTTCCTGATACTTCTTCTGCCCCGTAGCTGCAAGGGTTCCAAGCGTCCTCCCATGGAAAGAATTCTCAAAAGAAATTATTTCATACCTTCCTTTACCAAACTTTCGGGTAAATTTTATCGCTGCCTCATTTGCCTCAGCACCTGAATTACAGAAGAAAACTTTGGCCGGAAAATTCCAATAAACCAATTCCTTCGCCAGTTTCGCCTGAGGAATATGATAATAATTATTAGGTATAAAAATTAATTTTGATACCTGGTCCCTTACTGCCTGCATAACTTTAGAATGGCAATGCCCAAGATTCCCAACACCCCAACCGGGGAAAAAATCAAGATAAACCTTATCGTGGATATCCCAAAGCCTGCTGCCTTTCCCCTTTACAAAAACCAATGGCACCTTTGTATAAGTAGGCAGTATATAATTACTGTAACTTTCAAATATTTCTTCTTTCTTCATTTTATTTTATTATCTCTGTTCCGATACCTTTATCAGTAAATATTTCAAGAAGCAAAGCATGCGGGATACGCGCGTCAATAACGTGAGTCTTCTTTACCCCGCCCTCTAAAGCCTGAACACAAGCATTTACCTTCGGAATCATCCCCTGCTGAATAATATTCTCATCAATTAAACCCTTGGCTTCCTCGGTTGTCAAGGTAGATATAAAAGAATTCTGATCCTCGGCATTGCGCATAATCCCTTTGACATTAGTCAACAAAACAAACTTTTCTGCTTTTAAAGCACAGGCAATATTTGAAGCAGCTTCATCAGCATTAACATTATATGTTTTTTTGTCAGCTCCGACACCCATCGGCAACACTACAACAATTTTATCATTCTTTAAATTAGCTAATATTGGCTCTGTGTTTATCCCTGTAATATGCCCAACCAAGCCTAAATCTACTTTTGCCTTCTTCTTCTGCGCTTGTATAACAGCTTCACTTTTCCCGTTTAAACCAATTGCCTTTGCGCCCAACTCACATATTTCATTTACTATTATTTCATTTAATTTTTCAAGCTCTTCCTCAACTACTGCCAGCGTATCAGCATCAGTAACACGCATACCATCTACAAACTCTGCTTTCTTTCCCGTAGAGCGCATCCTGTCGCTAATATTTGGACCGCCTCCATGCACTAATACCGGCTTTAACCCCATGAAATTGAGGAATACAATATCCTCTAAAACGCCCTTCCTGATTTTTTCTTCACCGAGAATACTTCCGCCGTATTTTATAACCACTATCTTCTTATGAAATTGTTTTATATAAGGCAGAGCCTCAACTAAAACCTGCGCCTTCCTGATTGCTTCTTCCATTTTATCCTTTCTTAATTATATTCAGCATTAATCTTAACGTATTCATAACTTAAATCTGAAGTATAAACTGTAGCGCTATTTTTTCCTTTATTTAAAATTACATCTATCCTTATTTCTTTCTTCTTTAAAGGGCTGTATTTAATTTCTAATTTATCTTCAACCACACCCGCTCCGCTTGCACCCACGGCAGCAACAATCCTGCCCAATATATTCGGGCTTGAAGCAAACATCGCGGTTTTAAAAAGCGGAGAGTTGGCGATATTTATTGCAACAGACCTTGCCTCGGAAACCGACTGTGCTTTATTTACATTTATTTGGATAAACTTGGTAGCTCCTTCGCCGTCTTTGACAACCATTTTTGCTAATTCAAGGCAAACTGTACTTAATGCCTTTGTAAATAATTTCAAATTTTCTCCGCCATTAATCTCTGCGTTACCTGCTTCTCCGTTCGCCAATACCATAACGGAATCATTGGTACTCATACAACCATCAACGGTTATACAATTAAATGAATTATCAACTGCGAGTTTTAATGCAGCATTCAAAGCACCCTGCTTGATATTCGCATCTGTAAAAATAAAACAAAGCATGGTTGCCATATTAGGCGAAATCATACCGGCACCTTTAGCAATACCGCAAATTGTAATTGATTTATTCCCAATATTTAATTTAACGGTAATCTCTTTGCTAAACTTATCGGTCGTCATTATTGCTTTTTTTGCTTTATCTATCCCGGATTGCGATAACCCTTTAATCAAAATAGGCACACCGGATTTTATTTCTTTAATAGCTAATTTCTTGCCGATAATCCCGGTTGAAGCAACCAAGACGCTTTTAGGCTCAATCCCAAGATCATCTGCCGCAAAACAGCTCATATCATAAGCGTCTTTTAACCCTTGTTTTCCTGTAAAACAATTGGCGTTTCCGCTATTTGCGATAATCGCCTGAAAGGTTTTTGCTTGCTTAAGATATTTTTTGCAGACAACAACCGGAGCAGCAAGAATTGAGTTAGCAGTAAACAGGCAGCTTGCTTTCGCAGGTTTTAAGGAATAAAACAAAGCTAAATCCAATTTTCCATTCTTACGGATACCCGAATGAATTCCATTGGCCTTAAACCCAAGAGGAAGAATTGCTTTTTTATAAATAGCCATTCTATAACAACCCTAGGCTTTCAGGGTATTTATACATAATATTCATATTTTGCACTGCCTGTCCGGAGGCACCCTTAAGTAAATTATCAATAGCAGCGATTATGATTATCATTTCCCCACAATCTTTAATTCCGATATCACAGAAATTCGTCCCAGCAACATCCTTGATACTTGGGAAGCTGCCCTCTTCTTTAATCCTTACAAACGGTTCATCCTTATAGAATTTATTGTACAAACCAACCAAATCTTTTGATTTTACCCCCCTGAATTTCTTTATATAAATCGTCTCCAGTATACCCCTGTTTATAGGCAATAGATGGGGGACAAATGTAACCGAAGCTTTCCCACCGGAAAGTGAAGATAGTATTTGATTAATTTCAGGCGCATGCTGATGCGCATTTACTTTATAAGCTTTAAAATCTTCATTAACCTCGGAGAACAAAAACCCTTCTACCAATTTCTTACCCGCTCCTGTTACTCCGGATTTAGCATCAATAATTGCAGATTTTAAATCCGCAACACCCAAACTAATCACAGGAGCAAGAGCTAAAATCGCAGCAGTAGGATAACAACCGGGATTCGCAATTAATTTAGCTTGCTTGATTTTATTCCTGTAAAGTTCAGGCAAACCATAAACCGCAAGCCTTAAATTAGGCTTATCTAAATGCTTTACTTGATAATGCTTCTCATAGACTTTTTCATCAGAGAGCCTATAATCAGCGCTTAAATCAATAACGCGCTTACCTAATTTTATCAATTTAGGGGCAATCTCCATTGAAGCAGTATGGGGAAGCGTTAAAAAAACAAGCTCACATTTATCGTTGATTAATTTTAAATCAGTGACGCCGCAAGGCAGATTAATCCTGCCTTTAAACTTTGGAAAGATTTCTTGAAGCGTTGAGCCTTGAGCTGTTTTACGCGAAGCATAAACAAGCTTTACATTGGGATGATTAAGAAGAATATCAATGAGGGTTTCGGCGGTATATCCTGCTGCACCTACTATTCCTACGTTTAACATTAATACTCCTTTTAGTAGTATCCGATTAGTAGTATCCGACGTCCGTCGGCATGTTCATTTATCTTAAATTAAATTTCAAATATAGTCAAGTCTTTTTGTCGTCGATCCGCTAAATCAAAACATATTTAAATTCTACGAAACAGCGAGAGGCTGCCAAGGCTTGTTCTCGCAGCACCGCTCGGATTTCCCCACCGAGGAAATCCTCGCTTGGAGTTTGCGCTCGCTCTCACTAGAGTTTATAGCGGGTGAACCTTGGCCGCTCGCACAAACTACATGCTGCGAGAATCAAGCCTCGTCACCCTCCCCTAGTACGCCTAAAATAAAAATCCCGCTTTTATCCAGCGGGATTTTTATTTGGAACTTATTAATCTATTATTTAGTTAAATTTATCTTCTAATAGTTTACCTCTTTGTCCACTGGAAGCGTTTACGCGCGCCCTTCTGTCCGTATTTCTTTCTTTCCTTCATACGCGGATCGCGGGTTAGATAGCCAAGCTTACGCAATGACTCTTTAAGCTCCGGCTGCGCTAAAATTAACGCGCGGGAAATCCCGTGTCTTAATGCTCCTGCCTGTCCGGTTAAACCACCGCCACTTAAATTAGCAATAATGTCATATTTATCAGCAATATTTGCGGCTGCAAGAGGCTGCCTTAAAATAATCCTATCAGTCTCACGGATAAAATATTTATCACAAGGCCGGCTATTAACCAAAATCTCGCCTTTACCGGGCATAAGAATAACCCTGGCTATTGATTCCTTGCGCCTTCCTACTGCAACAACTTTTTCTTTCTTTTCCATATCTAATTAAACCTCCAACACAACCGGCTTTTGAGAAATATGAGGATGCTTATCATCAACATAAACTTTTAATTTCTTTATTAAATCACGGCCTAATGGGCCCCTAGGCAACATTCTACTAACCGCAAGCCTCATTACTGTCGCAGGCTTCCTGCTTAGCATATTCTCCAAAGTTACTTCCCTTAAACCGCCCGGATAACCTGAATAACGACGGTAAACATTTTGTTTAAGCTTTCGGCCTGTAACCTGGATTTTTGAGGCGTTTATCACAACTACGTTAT
The DNA here is from genome assembly GCA_028715415.1 of Candidatus Omnitrophota bacterium. NCBI lineage: Bacteria > Pseudomonadati > Candidatus Omnitrophota > Candidatus Omnitrophota bacterium. The sequence goes on from JAQURX010000013.1 coordinate 12,679, forward strand.
CTCCGGTATCCAAATGCGGGGTAAACATAACTTTATGCTTGCCTCTAAGGACAACGGCAACTTTAGCTGCTACACGGCCAAGTATTTTATCCTTGGCGTCAACAATATACCACTGCCTTTTAATCTCTGCTTTTTTAGGTTCGTATGTTTTGTTAAGTTTGTTCATTTTTTCCTCTCCTCATCTTTTTACAGAAAAGTCCTGCTAAAAAGACGATAGACGTTAAATTATAACATATTTTTATCTTAAGTCAAATATTATTTTTAATATTTTACCTTAACCAAGCATAGCCCACAAGCATGCGCAGTTGGCCCGGCAAGCCTTCTGTCTTTAGATTTTAGCACGTTTTTAACCGTTCCAACCGGTAATTTATGCTTGCCTACCTCAATAAGCGTCCCAGCTATGTTTCTTACCATGTTATATAAGAAACCGTTAGCTTCTATATCTATTGTTATCAAGTTACCGCTCTTTTTTAATCGAGCTACCTTAACAACCCTAACCGTATTATGCTTCTTTGCGCCAGAAGCCTGAAAGCCTTTAAAATCATGCCTGCCTTCAATAACTTTTAGCTCCCTCTCCATCAATTTTACATCCAGAGGGCGCATATAAAAATAGGCAAGATTATTTAAAAATGGCGAAGGAAAAGAGCGATTTAAAATACTATATTGGTATACTTTTGATTTTGCGCTAAAACGGCTATGGAAATCAGGCTTTACTTCTTTAATCCCGATTATGGCAATATCTTTCGGAAGAAGAGCGTTTATACCTAACTGCAATTTATCAAGCGGAGTTTTTGAACTAGTCAAGAAATTCGCTACTTGAGCTTTTGCGTGGACACCTGCATCGGTCCTACCGGAAACAATCAGCTTAACTTTTTCCTGCAGGATCTCTCTGAGAACTTTTTCTATCGTTTCCTGAATGCTTTTCTTGTTCCTTGTTTCTTGTGGCTTGTGCCTATTTTGCACCTGCCAACCACAGTAATTGGTGCCTTCGTATTCAATCTCTACCCTGATATTACGCATTCAGCAATCTGCACGGCATTAGTAGCAGCTCCCTTACGCAGATTATCAGCTACAACCCAAAGCCATAAGCCATTCTTAACAAAACAGTCTTTTCGGATTCTACCCACAAAAGTTTCATCTTTGCCTTCTGAATCTTTTGGCATTGGATAAATATTCTTTTTTACGTCATCCATAAGAATTACTCCAGGAGCCTTAGCAAGTAACGCTCTTACTTTATCCGGATCAATCGTTTCTTTAGTTTCAATATAAACTGATTCTGAATGTCCCGTTCTTACAGGGACTCGAACCGTAGTTGCAGAAATCTTGATTTTATCGTCATGCATAATCTTATGTGTTTCCTTAACCAATTTCCATTCTTCATTTGTATAGTCACATTCCACAAAACTTCCGATATGCGGAAATACATTATAACCTAATTGTTGCGGCATAGCTCTATTTGCCAAGTCAACATGCACATTTTCAAAGCCGCCGGAAGCAATCTTTGAAACTTCTTCTTTTAATTGCTCAACTGCAGCCTTACCAGCCCCACTTGAAGCCTGCAGGGTTGTCACAATAATTCTTTTTATACCGACTTTCTTATGGATTGGCGCTAATGCCACAACCATCTGTATAGTTGAGCAATTCGGATTTGCAATTATTCCTTTGTGTTTTTTAACATCCTTACCATTTACCTCCGGGACAACTAAAGGCACTTTAGGATCCATACGGAAATCCGCACCATTATCTATAACAACTGCCCCTCTTTTAATAGCGTCATTGGCATAAGTTACTGCAGCGCCTTTCTCTCCTTCAGTACCTGCAAAAAGGGCGATGTCTATGCCATTAAAACCGTCTGGAGAAATTGCCTGAACGGGATATTTAACCCCATCAACTTCTATTTCTCTTGCAGAACGGGCAAAAACCCGCAATTCACCAATAGGAAAATTACGCTGTTTTAGAACTCTAAGCATCTCAATCCCAACAACTCCAACACCAACTACAGCTACATTATATTTTGCTTTCTTCATGCAATCTTTCTCCTTACTATTAGAGAGAACCTACCACCAAATCCCCAACTTGGGTTGTCGAATATCCCATTTTTCCTGCAGCTAATGATTTTAATTTATTCGCAGCAATATTTATAACTGCCTTTTCAATAGCTTTACCTGCTTCAATTTCACCTAGATTTTCAAGCATCATCCCTGCGGCACAAATTGCAGCTAAAGGATTAATTACATTCTTACCTGTATATTTAGGAGCACTCCCACCAATAGGTTCAAACATTGATACGCCTTCGGGATTAATGTTGCCACCTGCAGCAATACCCATTCCACCCTGGATCATTGCTCCTAAATCCGTAATAATATCCCCAAACATATTATCAGTCACAATTACATCAAACCATTCGGGATTTTTAACAAACCACATCGTGGTTGCATCGACATGTGCATAATCAGTAGTTACATCAGGATATTCTTTAGCAACTTCATTAAAAGTCCGCTGCCATAAATCCCATGCATATGTTAAGACATTTGTCTTACCGCAAAGGGTTAATTTCTTCTTTTTATTGCGCTTGCGCGTAAATTCAAAAGCATAACGCAGGCAACGTTCAACGCCTTTACGCGTATTATAGGAAATCTGGATTGCAACTTCGTCCTTTTTTCCTTTCTTCTGAAATTCACCCATTCCTTTATAAAGCCCTTCGGAATTTTCACGGACAACTACAAAATCAATATCCTCCGGCTTCTTATCTTTCAAAGGGCAAAAAGCTGAATTATAAAGTTTAACCGGACGTAAATTTATATACTGATCCAAAGCAAATCTTAACCTTAACAAAACACCTGTCTCAATAATTCCGGGTTTTACATCCGGATCTCCAACTGCCCCTAAGAAAATAGCAGAATGTTTCTTAAGCTCCTCAATATCTTTATCATCAACGAGTTTGCCTGTCTTTAAACACCTTTTACCGCTAAAATCAAATTCCTTGGTTTCGTATTTAAAGTTAAATTTCTTACTTACTGCCTTTATAACTTTTAACCCCTCATTGACTACTTCAGGGCCAGTGCCATCTCCCGGGATAACTGCAATTTTATACATTCTTATTTACCTTTCTTGCTTTTAACATAATTCAAAAGCCCGCCCTTCTCTACGATTTCTTGTAAGAATTTCGGGAAGGCCTCTGTTTTATAGCTTTTATTTTTGGTTATATTCCTAATTACTCCACTTGATAAATCTATCTCCAAATCATCTCCTTCAGAAATTTCTTCCGGATTTTCTATCTCTAAAAATGGCAAGCCTACATTTATAGCGTTACGGAAAAAAATACCCGCGAAACTCTTTGCTAAGACCGCGGAAATTCCACAACCCTTGATAGCTACCGGTGCGTGCTCACGGGATGACCCACAGCCGAAATTCTTTCCGGCAACCATAATATCCCCTACATTTATTTTCTTTACAAAATCAGGGGCAATTGCCTCCATGCAGTGGCTGCCTAATTCTTTCTCGTTGGTAGTCACTAGATATTTAGCGGAAATAATATCGTCCGTATTAACATCATCGCCAAATTTATGAGCCTTACCTTTAATAATCATAACTTACACCTTATCAGGATGTGTAATTACACCCGTAACTGCCGAAGCAGCAGCTACAGCAGGATTAGATAAATATACGAAAGACTTTGGGCTTCCCATTCTTCCGATAAAATTTCGGTTAGTAGTTGCAATCGCAACTTCACCTTCGGTTAAAATCCCAACATGCCCGCCAAGGCAAGGCCCGCAAGTAGGAGTTGAAAAAACTCCTCCTGCTTTAACAAAGATTTCCACCAAGCCCTCTTTCACAGCTTCCAGATAAATCTTCTGTGTTGCAGGAATAACAATTAATTTCAATCCCGGAGCAATTTTCTTGCCTTTTAATATTGAAGAAGCAATCCTTAGGTCTGAAATTCTTCCGTTTGTACACGAACCAATAACCACCTGATCAACTTTAATGTTGCTTAATTCGCTAACGCGTTTAGTGTTACTCGGCAGATGGGGGCAAGATACAATCGGCTCTAAATCGGAAACATCCCATTCATATACCTTCTCGTATCGCGCATCATCATCCGACTCGTAATATTTAGCTTTACGCTTAAATTTAGAAACGTATTTTTTAGTAATTTCATCGGGTGCGATAAGGCCAGCCCTTGCGCCAGCTTCTATTGCCATATTTGACATGGAAAATCTATTATCCATGCTTAGCTTTTCAATAACCGGGCCGCAAAATTCCATTATCTTATATAAAGCGCCGTCAACTCCAATTTTCCCGATAGTAAACAAAATCAAATCTTTCCCGCCGACCCATTTATTTAATTTTCCTTTATAAACAAACTTTATAGTCGGTGGAACTTTAAGCCAAATCTTTCCATCAACAAATGCGCGCGCAAGGTCAGTTGAGCCAATCCCCGTAGAATAACAGCCCAAAGCTCCATAGGTACAAGTATGCGAATCAGCTCCAATTACCAAATCTCCCGGCAGAACTAAACCTAACTCAGGCAATAATGCATGCTCAATACCCATACAGCCAATTTCAAAATAATTCTTAATACCTTGCTCTTTGGCAAAATTAGCTAAAATCTTACATTGATTTGCACTCTTTAAGTCTTTTGCCGGGGCAAAATGATCCGGCACAAGCACGATTTTATTTTTATCAAAAACTTTCTTAAACCCTGCTTTCTTGAATTCTTCTATCGCAATGGGCGCAGTAATATCATTACCCAAAGCTACATCAACTTTAGCTTCAATAAATTCACCCGGGGAAATAGACTTCTTGCCCGAATGATTCATTAATATTTTTTCTGCTATTGTATAACCCATTTTAGAAATTTAAGAAATTAACCTTTGAATTTTTTTACAACGAGAGTAGCATTATGCCCGCCGAAACCTAAAGAATTAGACATGCAAACACTAACTTCTGCCTTACGGGCGGTGTTAGGAACATAATCGAGGTCGCATTCCGGGTCGGGATGTTCATAATTTATTGTAGGAGGGATTATCCCATCTTTTATTGCCAAACAACAAACTACAAATTCTACTCCTCCGGCTGCACCCAAAAGATGGCCGGTCATTGATTTAGTAGATGAAACCATTACTTTCTTAGCATGAGCACCTAAAGCCAACTTTATAGCTAATGTCTCAACTTTATCATTTAATTTAGTGGAAGTTCCGTGCGCATTGACATAGGTGACCTCTTCCGGATTCAGATGCGCATCCTTTAATGAAATCTTCATAGCGCGCGCAGGGCCATCTCCAGTTGGCTCAGGGGCAGTCATATGATATCCATCGCAAGACATGCCATATCCTGCCATTTCAGCATAAATATGCGCATTTCTTTTTTTGGCGTGTTCGTAAGTTTCTAAAACAACTATCCCGCATCCCTCTGCCATAACAAAACCATCCCTGTCTCTTTCAAAAGGCCGCGATGCTTTCTGAGGTTCGTTATTGCGCGTTGAAAGTGCTTTTAACGCGCAAAATCCTCCAACACCAGTTGGGACAACAGAACTTTCTGTGCCTCCACAAATCATAACATCGGCATCGCCGCGGGCTAAAATCCTGAAAGCATCCCCAATAGAATGAGAGCCAGATGCACAAGCAGTAGCAACGCAAGAATTAGGGCCTTTCAAGCCAAAAGTAATGCCGATCTGGCCTGCTGCTTCATTAACAATCAACATTGGAATCAAAAAAGGTGATAATCGAGAAACACCTTTATTCAAATAAACGCTGTGTTCTTTCTCAATAATATCAAGCCCTCCGATACCAGAGCCGACAATAACACCAATCCTGTTTCTATCTTCTTTATTCAAATCAATACCCGAATCTTTAATCGCCTGAAAAGTGCTTGCAACTGCAAACTGCACAAATCTATCCATGCGTTTGGTATCTTTAAGAGAGATTCCGTATAGCGCGGGTTCAAAAGTTTTCACCTCTGCGGCAATGCGAGAATCAAAGTTAACAGGATCAAAAGAAGTCAAAGGCCCAACACCGCTTTTTCCTTCTTTCATAGCCTTCCAAAAAGACGCAATATCATTCCCAACCGGAGTGATCACGCCTAAACCAGTAACAACTACTCTTTTCTCTTCCATATGCTTTTATAAAATTTACCCCGCTTAAAAGAAAAGCGGGGTAAAATAGCTATATTTTTTTTAAGAAACTATTTATTTCCAGATTTTTCTTCAATGTACTTAACAGCATCTCCAACGGTTGTAATCTTCTCTGCATCTTCATCTGGTATTTCAATACCAAACTCTTCTTCCAATGCCATGACTAATTCTACAGTATCCAAAGAATCGGCACCTAAGTCATCAACGAATGATGCCTCAGGAGTTACTTCTTCCGGTTTTACTCCCAGCTGTTCTGCTATTATTGATTTAACCTTATCTTGTACTGCCATTCTTTTTTCCTCCTTGTTATGAAACTTATACCATAACCATTCCGCCGTCAACTACAATAGTTTGGCCGGTTATATAACTGGAATCTTCTGACGCCAAGAATAAACAACACGCTGCAACATCTTCAGGCGTGCCAAACTTATCTAGCGGGATAACTTCCTTCATTTTCTGCTTTACTTCTTCAGGAAGCTTTGCCGTCATTTCTGTCTGGATGAACCCAGGAGCAACCGCATTGACGTTTACGTTTCGTGAAGCCAGTTCTTTTGCCGTAGTTTTTGTAAGAGCAATTATCCCTGCTTTTGAAGCGGCGTAGTTTGCTTGTCCTGCATTTCCGATTATACCGATAATTGAGGCAATGTTAACTATCCTGCCGAATCTTGCTTTTATCATCGGTTTGGATACAGCTTTTGTGCAATTAAATGTGCCTTTTAAATTCACATTTATGACTGCATCCCACTCTGGCTGGCCCATTCTTAACAAAAGATTATCTTTTGTTATCCCAGCATTGTTAACTAATATATCAACCTTTCCAAATTTGTCAAGAATTTTATTTATCGCTTCCTCTACTTTTGTAAAATCTGTCACATCCATCTGCAGCCCTAAGGTTTTCCTCCCTAAAGCTTCAATTTCAGCACAAGTTTTCTCGGCGTCTGCCGGATTTACATCAGCTATAACAATATCTGCGCCCTCTTGGGCAAATCGCATAGCAATAGCTCTTCCTATTCCTCTTGCTCCACCAGTAATTAAAGCTACTTTATCTTTAAGACGCATATACTAGCTCCTTCCTAAACAATAATATCTGCTTTTTTCTCTACTGTTTTAACTTCAGCATTAACATCTATTCGCCGCATAAGCCCTTTTAACACTTTACCCGGGCCGAATTCAATAAATTTACTTACTCCTGAATTTAATATGAATTTCATTGAATCTTCCCAAAGCACGCTTGAAGCAACCTGCTTAATCAAATTCTCTTCAATTTCAAATGCTGAGGCAACAGGCTTTCCGCTTACATTGCTAATAACGGGAATACGAGGAGCATTAATTTTAACGCTATCTAATTCTTTAGCCAGCTTTAAAGTAGCTCCTTTCATAAAAGAAGAGTGGAACGCACCGCTTACATCCAAAATAATAGCCATCCTTGCTCCAATTTCCTTGGCTAATTTTACTGCCTCCTCTATTCCAGAAGGGCTTCCGGATATCACAATCTGTCCGGGGCAATTAATATTCGCTATTTCTGTATTAGTTTTTGCACAAACCTCTTTAACCTTAGAAAGATCAAGGCCAATCAGAGAAGCCATCTTACCGGGATTCTTAAGCGCTTCTTCTTCCATGTATTCACCGCGGCGCCTTACCAGATAAATAGCATCTTCAAAACTAATCGCTCCAGCTGCAACCAACGCCGAGTACTCGCCTAAGCTTAACCCAGCAACAAACTTAACTTGTGCCTTGTCACTTGTGCCTTGTGCCTTATAAGCTTCCAAAGCAGCAATACTTGCCGCAACAATCGCTGGCTGGCAATTTTTAGTCTTAGTAAGTTCTTCTTGCGGGCCTTCAAAACAAAGCTTGGATATTGAAAATCCTAAAACTTTGTCCGCCTTATCAAATACAGCCTTACTTTCGGGGAAAGACTCATAGAGGTCTTTGCCCATACCTATATATTGTGCGCCTTGCCCTGCAAAAAGATAAGCTACCATTTAATAACACAAGCTCCCGAAACAAGGCCCGCGCCAAAAGCGTCCAAAAGGACAATATCTCCTTTTTTGACTCTTCCTTCTTTAACTGCTTCGCACAAAGCTATGGCAGTTGACGCTGAAGACATATTGCCGTATCTTTCAATATTCAAATATATTTTGTCTTCCCCTAAACCTAATTTCTTTGCAACCGCCATAATAATCCGGGAATTTGCTTGATGCGGTATGATTAAATTTACATCGGAGAATTTTAGATGGGCTTGTTTTAAAACAGTTTCTGCCGCTTCAGTCATACTTTTAACCGCTATCTTAAATAATTCATTGCCCTGCATCTTTATAAAATGCATCCTCTTAGCAACCGTTTCAGCTGTAGCAGGATGCTTTGAACCGCCTGCGGGAACATTTAACAAATCAACCTTTGTCCCATCGCAGCCAAGATATGTTGAAATAATGCCGCCGCCATTTACTTCTGCCAACACAGCAGCTCCTGCTCCATCACCGAATAAAACACAAGTATTCCTATCTTCCCAATCAGTTACGGAAGATAGCATCTCAGCTCCAATAACTAATGCATTTTTATAAGCACCCTGTGAGATAAATTGCTGCGCTATAGATATAGCATAAACAAACCCTGCACAGGCTGCAGAAACATCAAAACATACTGCTTTCATCGCCCCAAGTTTTGCCTGCAAAATACAAGCTGTTGCAGGGAATTGCATATCTGGGGTTATTGTTGCGACGATAATTAATTCAATATCTTCCGGCTTTAATTTTGCATCCTCAATTGCTTCTTTAGCTGCCCCTAACCCTAAATCAGAAGTAACTTCATTCTTAGCAGCTAACCTTCTTTCTTTAATGCCGGTCCTGGTCGTAATCCATTCATCAGAAGTATCTACCATTTTCTCAAGGTCAGCATTAGTCAAAACCTTTTGAGGCAAATATTTTCCTAAACCGATTATCCCAACTTTTTTCATTTATTTTACCTTAAGCTATTTGACTCAGGCCTGTTTTTGATGAAGGGAACTTATTGCTTCCACGATCTTTTTGTTAACTTGCCTCTCTACTTCCTCTTTAGCTACCCTAATCGCGTTTTTTATCGCCCTTGCATGAGACCTGCCATGACCAATTATTACAACACCATTAACTCCTAATAAAGGAGCTCCACCAAATTCTGCATAATCCATCTCTTTTTTAAACTTAATAAATGTATTCTTCAAAAGAAGGATGCCAATTTTTCCCAAGAGATTAGTTTTTAAAAGATGGCGTTTCAAAAATACCTGTATTGCTTCGGCAGTGCCTTCCGTAACCTTTAATGCAACATTCCCCACAAAGCCATCGCAAACAATTACATCACATTTACCTGTAAAAAGAGCCTTTCCTTCAATATTACCTATAAAATTAATATTACTTTTAGAAAGCAGCTCGTAAGTTTCTTTCACAAAACCAGTACCCTTGCTTTCTTCTTCGCCGACATTTAAAAGGCCAATACTTGGATTCTTGATATTAAATATATTCTGCAAATAAGCGCTACCCATGATGCCGTATTGCAATAAATGTAACGGCTTAGCGTCAATATTCGCACCAACATCAACAATCAAAGAAATGCCTTTTACGGATGGCGTAACAATAGCTATGCCTGGCCTCTCGACTTCGGGAAGGAGCCCCAAAAATAAAGTTGCAGCACAGACAACCGCCCCGGTATTTCCGGCGCTAAAAAAAGCATCTCCCTTGCCTTCTTTAACTAAATTAATCCCTATTGAAATTGAAGAATTTCGTTTTTTGCGGACACTGACTGCCGGAGACTCATGCATTTCAATTACTTCCGGAGCGTGATAAGTAGAGATTTTATCCTTAGGATAATTCTTCTTCTCTAAAAGCTGCTTTATCTTTGCCTCATCGCCTACAAGGACAACTTCCGTATCATATTGATTAACTGCTTCCACAACGCCATCAATCACAACTTCCGGCGCGTGATCCCCTCCCATAGCATCAACTATAATCTTCACGCCTAAACTCTCCTGTTAGTAATTACAATGATTAAAGATATTTTAGCGAAATTTATACTTTGCTTCTTATATCAAAGGATAAAATTAGCAGCTATAGTTTATTGCTTCTTGTGCTTCTTCTCTTTTACCTTAATCTCAATTACCTGCCTGCCGTCATAATAACCGCAGACCTTGCAAACCTGATGAGAAACTTTTGGTGTTTTGCATTGAGTACAAGGGACAAGAGTAGTCTTTGCTATCTTCCAATGCGTACGGCGCTTTCTGCCGCGCGTTGTTGAATGCCTTCTTTTAGGTAGTGCCACAGGAACATCCTCCTTCGTTTAAATTCTTGCCACATTTTACACAAAGCCCTAAGCAATTTTCCTTGCAGAGGAACTTTATGGGATAACCTACGATTATCTCTTCTCTTATATCCGGATCAAGATCAATCTTTGATTCCGTCTTGCTCACCGGATAATTAAATTTTAATTCCCGATTCAAATCAATTTCAAATTCTTCCAGACAACGGGCACAAACAGCATGAATCTTACCGGTTAGGTTTAAATCAACGCTAACCGCGTTACTTATCTTAGTTATAAACGCCCGCGCATTTATTAAACCCTGATACTTAATTAAATCGGTTTCAAGGTCCAAATCCGAAGGATTAATTTTTTCAATTAATGTTAAGCCTTCAATCGGTATGCTATTTATATCTATCTTCAAGCCGCAAATCCCTTCTGATAAAAATTACAACTTTCCTTTAAACTTATCCCTTAAGATTTCTTTTTAATTTCTTTTTCAGTTCCTTTTCCACGAAATCCGGCACAAACCTGGATACATCTGCGCCTAAAGATGCTGCTTCTTTCAACAGTTTAGAGGAAAGATAGCTGTAGGATTCATGAGGCATGAGGAAGATTGTTTCTACATCTGAAGCAAGTTTCCTATTTGTCAAAGCCATCTGGAATTCATATTCAAAATCCGAAATCATGCGAAGCCCGCGGATTAACACTTTGGCTTTCTTTTTACGGGCGAAATCTACAACTAAGCCGTCAAAATCAGTAATCTCAATCCCCGGCAAATCAACTGTTGCCTCCTTAAGCAATTTTACTCTTTCCTTAACGCTAAAAAGAGGTTTTTTATGGGGATTATGGGCAACTGCCACAATGACTTCCGAGAATATCTCTTGTGCTCTCTTAATAAGATCAATATGTCCGTAGGTAATCGGATCAAATGTCCCCGGATAAATAGCTTTTTGGCACATTAATTAACTATCCTTTAAGCTTTTCTATAGAAAGATAACACAGTATCGCCGTAAACAGCCTCTTTTATTAAAACCAGCTCTCCGTCTTCCTTGGGAAGCTGGTCTTTTTTAAAATGCTGAGCGACTATAAAACCATTGGGCGCTAATATATCACAAGGGCCTAACATTTGCAAGGTTTTTTTTGCCAAGCCCTCATAATAAGGAGGATCAAAGAAAATAATATCAAATTGGCGTTTTTCCTTGCGCAGGATTTCTATTGTTTTCTGGGTATCCATAGGATACAAGTCGCAATTTTGGAGCTTAAGGCTAAGTATATTCCTTTTTATAGAACGCAGGCTTTCTTTGTTAAATTCAACCAAAGTAACATGTTTGGCCCCTCTTGAAGCCGCTTCAAAGCCTACCGCACCAGTACCTGCGAAAAGCTCCAGGAAAGTCAGCCCTTCCATATCCCCTAAAATATCAAATATGGCTTTCCTCACCTTATTCTGAGTCGGCCTTATGCCTTTTGGCATATGGATAACCATGTTTCTATATTTACCTGTAATTATTCTCATACCCTTATCCTGCTGCCATCAGTTTCTCATATTCAGGAAACCTGTGCAGCAATTTTTCCTTTAATAACGCATTTTGATGCATATTAAGCGAAGGATCCAATTCTACAAGCTTCAACGCTTCTTCTCTTGCCTGTTTTAAAAGCTGCATCTGTATTAAAGGATTCCCTATTTTTAGCTCGCTTAAGCCCGATTGCCTTGCGCCAAAAAATTCCCCCGGGCCTCTTATTTTTAAATCTTCCTCGGCAATACGAAAGCCATCGCTAAATTTTACCATTGCTTCCATCCGCGCTTTCGCGTCATCATTTTGCGCCTCAGAAATGAGTATGCAAAAAGATTCAAACTTATCCCTGCCTACGCGGCCACGCAATTGATGCAATTGGCTTAAGCCAAACCTTTCTGCTGATTCAATAATCATACACGTTGCTTTCGGAATATCAATACCTACTTCTAAAACAGTAGTTGAAACCAGAAGATCCAATTTGCCATCCTTAAATTTCTGCATAATATCATCTTGCTCTTTTTGTTTCAACCTGCCGTGGATTAAACCTAATTTAAAATCCTTAAACTCTGTTTTTCTTAATTCATCATACATCTTCTTTGCACCGGCAATATCCAACATAAAAGATTCCTCAATCGTCGGATAAATAATATACGCCTGCATCCCCTTCTTTAACTCTTCTCTTGCAATTTCATACCCTGATTTTTTATTTTGCGGGGTAAAATGCATTGTTTTAATCGGGACGCGGCCCGGAGGCAATTCATTTATAACAGAAATATCTAAATCTCCGTAAATTGTAATAGCAAGAGTCCTTGGAATTGGAGTTGCGGTCATAATCAGGACATCCGGACTTACGCCTTTTTTCGGAAGCAGAGCTCGCTGGCCCACACCAAACTTATGCTGTTCATCAATGACAACCAAACCTAAGTTCTTAAAGACAATGTCCTCTTCTAGTAATGCGTGCGTACCGACAACTAAATCAATCTTGCCATCTTTGATTCTTTTGCAAATGTTTTCTTTTTCCTGTTTTGTAAGGCTCCCCGTAAGTAAGCCGATTCTTATTTTCCCCTCGTAAGATAAAAAATTTGCATAATGCTGGCGCGCCAAGATTTCAGTTGGCACCATAAAAGCTGCCTGGTAACCGCCTTGAATCGCGGCAATACTGGCGATACCGGCAACTACAGTCTTACCCGAACCAACATCTCCCTGCAGTAAACGTTGCATAGGGACAGCCCTTTGCATATCGGATTTTATTTCTTCAATAACTTTTTCCTGAGATAAAGTTAATTTAAATGGCATACTTGCGATAAAATCATTTACTAATTTCCCTTCCACAATATGAGCTATCCCTTTTTTTTCTTTTTTCTCGCGTTTGCGCATTGCAAGCGGGACCTGGAATAAAAAGAATTCTTCAAATGCCAATCTATCATAGGCAAGTTTTTGCATATCAAACGACTCAGGGAAATGAATATTAAGAAGGCTTTTGGCAAGATTAAGAAGGTTATGTTTGGAGCGCATATCATAAGGCAAGAAATCCTGGATAGACACAAGATATTCGTCAATAGCCTGTTTAATAACTTTACGAAGGACCCTTTGCGACAAGCCTTCCAGCAAAGAATAAACAGGGACAATTCTTCCCGTATTAAGGCTGGAATCGGTTTCTTCAGAAATTATCTCAAACTCCGGAGAACTCATCTGCAATCTTACGCCGTAACGTTCTACTTTCCCATAAAGAATCAAATTTACTCCCGGCTTGAAATAATTCCTAAGATAAGGTTGATTAAACCAAACACAATTTATCTTACCCGTCTCATCCCCTACCACTATCTCAGTTATACTAAAGCCTCTTCTCCTGAATGACCTGCGTTCTCCTCCCACGATAACCTGCGCTTTAATCGCTTGAACTTGGCCTTCCTGAAGTTTTGATATTTTAGAAAGGTTTGACCTGTCTTCATAACGATAAGGGAAATAATAAAGAAGGTCTTCAACAGTAAAGACCCCCTTAGAGGCGAATGCCGCTGCTCTTTTAGGGCCAATGCCTTTTAAATATCTAACAGGAGTATTTATTTTTTTTATCATAATGCTACAGAGAACCTAAAGAGTGACTTTTGGTTTCTCTGAACCTTGCTCAGAAGGAAGTGGAAAATCAGATTTTTCTTTTTTGGGGACAGCAGGCTTTGTTTTGCCGGGCAGAACTTCAATTTCAAATGATTCTGTTGAATAAGTCTTACCGTGAACAACTATACTTGAAGGGAGTATTTTAATTTTTCCAGTAGCAGTGGGGACCAGGATAACTGTAATCGCTATAAAGGTGTGGACTTCTTTCGCATAAGACATGGTAGTTGATTGCGCGGAAGAAACAATTTCAAATCCTTCTAATTTAGGCAGAGTAAGCGGCGGGAGCTTTTTTTCCGAAGAAACAATTGAAATCTTATAAGTAAGCAGCTCATCTGTAGTCAGGCTTCTTTTATCAACTTCGGCCTTAATTGAAGTCTCGGCAAAAGCCGGCAGGACCAAAACAAATATAAAAACAGGTATTAAAATAAACTTAGGAATCATATTTTATATTTATCATAATCTCTTTTTTTGTCAATACCAGAGTGCATCTTGAATTTCAGAAAAAAATATGGCATACTTAATTAAGGTTGAACAACAAGGAGGTTCTCGGATAGCGAAAGCTAAAGAGGCCTATCACCTACAAGAAACCCCCAGTATTTTCGGGGGATTTTTTGTTGAGCACAATAATGCACCAAAGGTGCATTATTGTGCGAAATCCCGAGTGGCTATATTCTAAACTTGTTGCCACGAGGGATAAACTATCCAGCACACTCCCTAATAATCTCCTCCATCTCCTGCTTTGTCTTCGCCCGGGAGGATTTCTCTCTTAGAGGCCGGACATGACGGAAACCTTTTGTATACCAGGCAAAGAATTTACGAAAGATCACAACCCCGCTTCTTTCTCCATAATAATCTATACAAGAATTAAGATGCTTTAAGATAATCCTGACAACTTCATCAGAAGGCGGCCGTTTAATTATCTCTCCATTCTTCAAGAAGCTTTTTATCTCTTTAAAAATCCAAGGATTCCCTAAGGCTCCCCTTGCTACGGCAATCCCGTCGCAGCCGGTTTCATCAATCATTTTCTTTGCTAATTGCGCAGACAAAATATCCCCGCTTGCAATAAGCGGAATTTTTATAGCCTTCTTTACCGCGGCTATTACTTTATAATCAACACTACCGCTGTAACCTTGCAGTTTTGTTCTCCCATGAATAAATAACCCGTCAATTCCCGCATCTTCTGCTAAACGCGCAACTTCAGAAGCATTAATTGAATCCTTATCCCAGCCCGCGCGGATTTTTAAAGTTACCGGCACACTTGAATTATCAACTACTAACTTCAGCAGCTTCTGCAACTTTTTTGGTTCTTTTAAAAGGCTCGCCCCTTCTCCCCTTCGTGTTACTTTCTTCGCAGGGCATGCGGCATTGAAATCAAGGATGTTAAATTTATATTCCTTTAAAACATCCAGCGCTTTTAAGATATAATTTGCTTCACAGCCTAAAAGCTGAATTCCAAGCGGCTTATCTTTAAGGTTAGAAGTAAGCATCATACGCGTTCTTTTGCTTTTATGACTGATGGAACGCGCATTAATCATCTCTACAAACGCTAATTCACATCCAAATTCACGGTTAAGGATGCGAAAAGGCAGATCGCTGATTCCTGCCATAGGAGCAAGGATTAAATTTGATTTTAATTTTAATTTACCAATTTTTAGCATAGTAGCTCCAAAACCAATTCTAATATATTTTCAGGAATTTAGCAGAATTTTTAGAGGATAAATTCTGGATTCTTTATTAGCGGGTTGTTTTTTATCTGGTCAGCGATAGCCGAGCTTAATCCGGGTTTGCCCAATTTGTAGTACATATAATTTTTGTATCCTTCCACTCCCGGCTGGTCAAAGGCATTTACTTCCAAAAGTTCACCTTCAAAAGCAACTGCCATTTCAAAAAAGAATAGAAGCGCACCCCAAGTATAGGCCGAAACCTCTGATAAAACAATCGTACAGCTTGGTCGAGCCTGTTGCTTAAGAGCCCATTCAGTGGCTTCCTGTGCCAACTTAATCAAATCAGAATAACTTTTACCCGACAAAAGATCGTTTTTTGCAGTAACTTTACAATCACTCTTAAATTTCTCTACCCTGATAAAAGTTGTTACCTTGTCATTCTGGCCTTCAATATTATTTTGCTGGATAGAATGTAAATCGTTTGTGCCGCGCGCAGGGATTGGGGTCCTGCCTACGTTAAGAATACGCTCTTTATCATTAACCCACGCCTCGTCTCCATTATTTAAAACCTCAATTTTTCTGGCGTATTTTTTCCCTAAACTTTCAGCTAAAAGCTGGACATACCAATCCGCAGTAGATTTTAAAGTCTCGGAAAAAGGCATTAATACCGCAATAGGCTTACCTTTATTTCGATAAAGTATAAAATGTAAAACTGCATAAAGATAGGCGGGGTTTTTTAATATATCCGGATTGCTGCATCTTACTGCCATATCCTTAATGCCCTTAAAAACTTCTTCTATATTAACCCCGATAATCGCGAGGTGCAAAAGCCCCATATTAAATTCGGAGAATCTGCCGCCAACACCTTTTAATAAAGGAAAACTTTTAAAACTTAAACTATCCCTGCCCTGCTCTTCGTTAACTCTACTGCGCAAAGTTCCACTCTCAGGATCGGTGATAGCAATTATCTGCCTGCCGTAATTCTTCCCAACGCCCTTCTTTAACCAATTATCCACAATCATGAATGCAGCCTTCGTCTCAGTAGTCTCTCCTGATTTTGAAATCACAATTACAAAAGTTTTCTTAGGATTCAAATTCTTAAGTAAAGCGCTTAATGTATCGGGATCAAGATTATTGCCCTCAAAATAAACTTTAGGATTACCTTTTCTTAAAGAAGAGAATTCATTGTAGTATGGAGGGCAGAGAGCATCCTGCGCCGCCTTTAAACCTAAATATGAACCCCCGATCCCTAAAGAAATCACATTATCGTATTTCTTTGATATTTCTTTCCCAAGCTTTTGGATTTCTTTGATTTTATTTTTATCCTGATTAGCCAAGTTGGCCCATTCTAACCCAAGCTTTATCCTAAGAGAAGGACTGCTTAAAATCTTTTTCAGATGCTCGTCGGCACAATGCACAGAAGGCATCAATTGATCAATATCAGATTGTTCAACTCCATGGGTTTTCCCAACATTTGAACTAAACATATTATTAAAATCAAACTTGATATCTTTCATCAGAAGATTCTCCTTAAAATATTTTTAAAAGATTAAGCCCGGTTTTTGGATCAATATCCTTTGAAGCCTTAACGCCTTTTAACTCAAAGACTATTGCCTCAATTACTAAAAAAACTTTTGATTTACCCCTGACGCATCCAGTAAGAACCGCGTTCTTCTTGCCCATACTGCCATGGATATGTATCTGCGGGCCGGAAGAATTGCTGAAAATCGTCCCTATCCCCATTACCTCCCAGCCATCTTTAAAAAAAACTTTATTTGGCTCAGGCGGAATTACCGGTTTTTTAGGCCCTGTCACAAGGTCGCCTTTTTTAAGCGCCCCGATAAAAACCATAGCAGCTGACTTTACGCGCTCTTTTTTAATAAATCCAGAGAGCTTTTCAATCAGGATATCATCATCTTCAAACTTTAAAACAAAAATCCTTCCAATTGTTCCTTTTGTATATTTCATATCAAACCCTACTTATGATTTTAACTGTTGTATGCACTCCGTCCTGCCAAGGCCATAGCATAGCGAAGACTTCTTTCTTTTCTTCTTCCAGAAAATAAAGCGTCTGACCGGGCATAATCCCGCCGTAAGATTTGATTGCTTCTTCCAGCTGAAAACTTAGCCTTTTACCAGAAGGCCAGACTGGCTTACCGAAAACATTCTCCAGCCTTTTTACAAGTTTTTCCAATTCATCCTTGATAATTACAGCCTCAAAATGATTATCGCAATCAAGGCGTTTTGAGTCAAAAGTTACGGCTTTTAATTCATCCCTTAATTTATCAAGTTCCATATCTATTCCTTTCCTTGTGTTGAAACCGAATATTTTCCCTTAGAATCAATATCAACAATTACCTCTCCGTCTTCATCGGTTCGATAAATCTTAATTCCTCTTTTCTTTAACAAATTAATCGTTTCGCTGCTAGGCGCTTTCTCAATCCTATTAGTCGGGCCAACGCTGATAATTGCTATTTCCGGAGAAACTATTTTTAAGAATGCTTTACTTGTCGCATTTTTATAGCCATGATGCCCGACCTTTAAAACCGCAGATTTCAAATCTGATTTTTCTTTTAATAATTGCTCCTCACTCTGACTGCCTAAATCGCTTGTTAACAAAATTCCAACTCCGCAAGCCTTAAGCTTTAACACAAGAGAATTATCATTAAAAGAACTGCCTTGCGCCTCTTGAGGCCAAAGCACATCCAAAGTTATCCCCCCAAGCTTAAGCTGGTCACCCTTCTTAAGCACCAGGTAATTTTTCTTTGAACGCACGAGCATACCATATGATTCCTGGGTATAATCATCATTATCCAAAACCTGCCCATTATCAAAAATCTTTTCAATATCAATTTGAGGTAAAACAAAAAATGCTCCACCGAAATGATCCGGATGAGGATGGGTAACTATGAGATATTTTAAACTAACAATTTTATTTTTCTTAAGATAATCAACAACTCTGTACCCGCTAAGGAATCCTCCGGTGTCAATTAAGGCATTTTCATTACCCGATTGGATTAAAACCGCCTCTCCTTTTCCGGTGTTGATAAAATGCAGTTTTGAACAATTAGCGGCAAAACAAATATTTGCAAGGAATAAAAATACCGTAGTTATAAAAACTAACCTTATGCTTTTCATCTTAATATATATAAAATAACTCCAAAAATTCCGCTGATTAAATCCGCAAAAACATCTCTTATATCTCCGACGCGCCAAGGAATAAATCTTTGGAAGATTTCATCAAGAGATCCAACCAACAATATGAATACCGCCGCGAATATTATCGCCCGAATAGGCTTGTTAGCCTTTTGAAAATCTTTTATCGCAAGATAACCTATTAAGCCATACTGCAAGAGATGCGTTCTTTCCTCAAAAATATCAAAACCCTGCCAATACATAACCGCTAAAATAATTACCAATAAATTAACTGCAATCTTTAAAAAACCGCTTTTCTTCTTAATTAAATTAAAAAATAGGTAAAAAATAGCCACTAAACCAACCGAGGCGAAAAACATCCTCATATTGTTAACGCCGAACACCTTATCAAAGAACTCCAAAACCTGCCTCATGAAAAAAGCAGACAGGATTGTAAAAATACTAAAGCCTATTGTGAATTTAGATAATTTCAACATCTATGCAATTACAAAATCAATCTCTGGATTTCCATTTCCAGATCTGCGGCTTTTCCCCTGCATGGAGATCCTGCCCGAAGGATTCTTCTTTCTTTTGCTCACTTTCATAAGTGTGCCCCATAAACGGGTCAGATTGGTTATACGCATCAGCATTAAACTTTACATCTGTTGAAGGGCCGCTTGAGCTTGAAACAGTTGGGGCAACAGGCTCTTCACCCTTAAAACTTTCACTCATATAAGGATCATAAGCCGGGCTGGTATCAATACTAAATTGCTGCGAACCGGAAACTTCTCCGTTAGTAGTATAAACCTCCTTGCCGTCTTCAGCCCTATTAACAACTTCCTGCGCAAACGAAAACTCTACGGGAAGAATTCCCAAAAATAAAGCCAGTGAAATTATTACTTGCTTCATTTAGCCATTCCTTGCAGGATTATTTCATATATATCCAATACCGAAGCATTCTCTATATGCATAAAATGCCCGACGCCTTTTATAATCCTGATTTCGCAATCCGGGATTTGTGTCGCAAGAAACTTAACATCATCCAAATCAATAATAGTATCTTTTTCTCCGCTTAAAAGGATTGTCCTAGCTTTAATCTTTTTTAAATCAACCATATCACTTAACTTTTTTGAAGAAATCACAAACAGCCCATGTTCACAGAACGCGCGCAGATTCTCTTCTTTCATCTTTCGGAATTGATTAACAATTTTCTGTTTAAAATCCAAAGGCAGATTTTCTCCAAAGGCTTTTATCAATACCTGCGCCATTGTATCGCGGTCATGCGTTTCCAAAGCATGCCCCTTCATAATAGTTTCTACCATTTTCTTATTCGGTTTTGTTCCGAGGCTAGCCAAAACCATCTTCTTGATTCTATCCGGATATTTTGCGGCAAAAGCAACTGCCACTACTCCGCCCCATGAGGCTGTACACATAATTGCATTTTCATTCATATTGGTTTTTTCTAAGACTGCTAAGAGTATTTGCACTTGCTCATCAAGGGTTACATGAGGCAAGCCGGAAAGAATTTCCGCTTTTCCCTGTCCCGGAAAATCAAAAAGCACAATTCTGTATTTAGAAGAAAAGCGCGAGATGAAAGACTGCCACATAGCCATTGACTGCTGGACACCGTTAATACATATAATCTGCGGGCCATTATTCTCATAAATCCTATAAGGGATAATAAATCTCCCTACTTTTAATGTATCTTTTAAGCTGGAGCATAAGGTTTTCATTTTTTTATAGAAGCCTCTTCTTTTGAATCAACAGGGACTATTACACCGAGCTTACGCTTATCAATCAAAGAAACCAAATCAATAGCAATATCCCTGCTTAAATCAACACAAGCGGAACTTAAGGCTTGAACCAAACCCATATAATTATTTGGGCTAACCGGATGGCGGAATTCCGATCTTTTTGTAAACACCTTCTCTTTATTACGCAAATCAATAACCGACCATTGAACAGTAAAAATTAATTCCTTTTCCGGGTCGGCTTCAATATTAATAACATCAACCATAACCTGGTAATCCGCAGAGATGGCCGTATTGCAAGGGAACATTTCTAAGGTTATATTTGGCACTAAGACCATAAGGTCTTCCCTTATTATGCGCGCAAGTCCGGAATCCAAAGCCTCCCCCCAACGGTCAAACTGAGAAAAATGAAGCATCCTTTCCTTATCAAAGGTTACAATCTGCGGACGGTTCAAATATTCGGGGATCTTAACCGGGCCTAAGCCGATAATCAAATCCGGAGAGATATCAATTTTCTCTTTTACCTGTTCTTTATCTACGGGCTTAAGCATATAGAACCGCGGGTTTGGGCTGTCCGGGATAGACATACAACCTGCTAAAAATACGGCTAATAAACCAAATAATAAGGCCTTCTTCATTTTCTATCTCCTTTATTAATAGGTTTTCCTTTTAAGAGTGCTTCGGGATGCTGCTCAAGATATTCAACAAAGAAATGAATAGAACGCATCGCCTCTGTTATTTCTCTAAGCGTTTTATCTAACCCGATCAAACCCTCTGAATTTACCAATCTATTCATTCCAGCAACTGTCTGCTCAAGTTGTTTTGATATTTCTTTAATAGGGATCTCATTCATAATCTCAAAAATATCTTTTGATATAGGGAGTACCGGAAGCTCAGGATGTTTATTTACAAAATCATGTAACTTTGCAGGCCTATCCGGATAATAGTCAAACGCAATCATCAATTGGCCCGTGATAAAACTCTGGATTTCCAGTTTGCCGCGTATACCACGCTCAATTATTCTTTTATAATTTGGATAGCCAATTTTATCAGGTAAACCTTCCACGCGAGCTAACTCCACATCTATAACTACCGGGATTATCACCTCTTTATTTACCGGATTATAAACCAAGCTTATATCCGAAACATTACCGATTTTAACACCCCTAAATATTACCGGAGCTCCCACGGAAAGGCCTTTTATTGAGCCATCAAAGTATAAAACATATTTATCTGCCCGCTTAAATAACGCCCCCGATCCAAAAATAACTATCGCGGTTATTAATAAAACTATAGCCACAATCACAAACACACCAATCAATACTTTGTTTGATTTTCTAATCATTGTCCGGCTCCTCGCGTCTTACCTCTTGTTAAAAATTGAATGACCCTTGGGTCTTTAGAATTATTTAATAAATCCTTTGGAGCGCCTTGCGCAATCGCAGTCTTACTCTCCGCGTCAAGGAATACAGAATTATTCCCCACAGCAAAAATACTGGCAAGTTCATGGGTGACCACTACAAACGTTGCCCCTAGAACATCCCTTAATTGTATAATTAAATCATCAAGCATGCGGGCACTGATTGGGTCAAGCCCGGCAGAAGGTTCATCAAAAAAGATTATATCCGGGTCAAGCGCTATCGCCCGGGCAAGGCCAGCCCGTTTACGCATCCCTCCGCTAATCTCCGCGGGATAATAATTTTCATACCCGCCAAGCCCTACTAAAGAAAGTTTAAATGACACCAATTCCTGAATTTGTGAAACTGATAGCTTGGAATATAATTCCAAAGGAAGCGCTACATTTTCTCCAAGAGTTAAAGAACTCCACAGAGCGCCCCCCTGATACAAAACCCCAAACCTGCGCATTAATCTTTGCTGTTCTGTTTCAGATTCCTCCCAAAAACTTTTTCCTTCATATAAAACAGTGCCTTTTTCCGGTTCCTTAAGCCCAATAAGAGCTTTAAGCAGCGTACTCTTTCCGCAGCCGCTTCCTCCCATGACAACAAAAATATCGCCTTTATTAATGTTAAAATTTAAACCGCGCATCACAACATAATCATCATAAGATAAATCAAGGTTGCGTATTTCAATGACAGGAAGCAAAGCTTTTTCCATCAACTAAACCCCCAAGATCTGGCAGACAAATGTGATGATTGCAGTGGCAATTACAATACAGGTAATCGCGGTAACTACTGCTGAAGTTGTCGCTTCACCAACAGCGGCGGAACTCCTCTGGCATTTCATCCCGCGCAGGCATCCTGAAACCGCAATAATGATACCGAAAACAAAACCATGGACAAGCCCAATCCAGACATAGTTCATTTTTATTGCTCTTTGTGTATGCTGCAAATATTCAACCGGATTAAGCCCAAGAAAAAACGTACTTATCGTATAGCCGCCAATAATACCCAAAAGGTCAGCATAGATAGTTAAAAGCGGAAGCATGATAACCAAAGCCATAACACGAGGCATTACTAAATATTCAACCGGGTTAATCCCTAAAGTTTTTAGAGCGTCTATCTCTTCATTTGTCTGCATAATGCCTAACTCGGCAGCAAAAGAAGCACCAGTCCGGCCTGACATAAGCACGCCGGTCATAACCGCCCCCATTACGCGCACCATTCCAATACCTACGATATCCGCGATATAAATCTGCGCGCCAAACAATTTAAGCTGGATTGCTCCGATAAAGGCAAGAATTACACCGACCAAGAAACTAATCAAAGAAACCAATAATAATGCATCAATTCCGCATTTCTGCACTATAGGGAAAAAATCAGTTTTACGAAAATATGCTTTTCCTAGGATAAGCCTGCCAAAAGCAACAGCTATTTCTCCTAAAAAATCCAACAGAGAACTGATACTTTCAATAACTTTGATTGTCCTGTCGCCCACCCTTGCCAGGAAAGGCTCTTTTACTTCTTCAGCGATTTCTTTTTCTTCAATCGTTAAAGCAAGCGTTAGTAGTTTCTTTACCCCCTGAGGCAGGCCTTCAAGATTAACATTTATATTCTTCTTTTCGCAATTCCTGGCCAAGTGCAATAAAAACGAAATAATACCGCTATCCCATTCTTTTAATTGCAGAGCCTCAAAATTAACCTGAGCAATATCAGGATGTTCAGCGAAGAATGAAATTACCTTATCTTCTCCGGGAAGCCCAGAAGAGATTCTCCAATCGCCGCTTAATTTTATAAGAAGATTTTTTGAATCAGAGTATTCTAGCTCAATTTTTTCTGGAAACATGGAGCCTTAATCCTTTTTTAAACCTTGCACGCGCATTTTTTACGCTTAAGATTTTTTAATTGGTCCTTAACAGAATCTACAAATTGATTTTGCCTCAAACTTCCGCAAGCCAAACTTTTATTAAGATTGCTATAATGCCTATAGCCCCTCCTGGATAATTCTTCCATCAAAAGCTTATGCCTTGCGTATAAAGCTTTAAGCCTACCCTCCCATCTTAAGACTTCTGGATGACGGGAATATCCTTTTTTTCTTTTAGTAAGTATAGACCAGATTGCATGCAGCTCCCTATGCTCGCCTAACAAATGGTTCCGGCATAACCTGCTTGGGGCTATATCCCATATCCGCATCGGAAATAAAAATTTAGCTTCTTTCTTTTTGTTTTTCTCTTAGCCTCAGGGATTCCTCTTTATTAATAACACCAAAAAATCTTAGGATTTTGATATCGTTCCAAGTTAAAGGCTGGCCCTGAACCCATTCTTTGAATTCTTTAACCTGCTCAACGGGCTCCCCATTATTTTGTTTCTCAATATTCGCTGCTTCAACGCTGGCTTTATATCCATTATATTGCTTTGAGTATTTTGCTTTAAGATCGGCATATCCGGCAGAAGAAGCGACAAAAGACACACAACCCGAAAAAACCAAAACAGAAGAAATTAATAAAATAATAGTTAAGTTTCTCACAATAATCCCCCTTGCTAAAAAACATTATAACTCTAAACATGAAAAATCCCAAGCGCTATTCTTAGAAGCGCTTGGGATTTCAAAAACAAATATCTTTTTAAACTATTTCTTTTTCGCGAGCAGAAAATACAAAACCATACCGATAAAAGGCAGTATGAGTATCAAAATAATCCACAAAGCCTTTTTCGCTGTATCTTTCGTGCTTTTCAGAAGATCAACAATCGCAATGATGTCAAGGACAAGGATGATTAAAGCAAGTAATCCACCCATATTCCCCTCCCTCCGGGCATATGCCCGTTTTTGTTTAATTACGATTTCTTATTCTTCCCTGCTTCTTTCCTATCTTCAACCTCGCAACGAAGCTGCTTGCTTATAATCCTTTCCGTTTCCGCCCTTGTCTCGGCATTCCTAAGAAGCTCTTCTTGTAATTTCAGGCGCCTGGAGGTTTCTTTTTTTAACTCGCTCCACCTGCGCAAGGAGAAAATGCCAAAGCATATACTTAAAGTCAAAAGAAGGACGATAATCTCATCAATAGACTGAGCCAAAGAAGGATTTTTCTGGAATAATTCTACAAGGAATAAAAACAAATTGAAGAAAAAAGAAAGGATGAACAAAACAATTACGATAATAACAATGACGATTAAATCTTTGAGCGAATTTGAAAACTTAATCTTTTTACCAGCCATTATCAATTTCCTTTACCATACTTTCATTATACAACCCAAAACAAAAATCTCAATTTCTATCTTCAGAAAAAAAAGGGGACGGTTCTATTTTTAACAATAAAACGCCCCTATTTTTACATCGATCTCCTTATTTTTTTACTGCATCCGAAAGGCTGTCAATAAATTTACTTAGCCTAAATAACACAAATGCTAAAACCAAGAGCACAACCAATTGCCCTATCCCTGAAAGAATATTTAAAACCGTAGTCGCACCATCCATGCTTATCCCTCCTTTTTTTTAATAATTTTCAGTAACTTTACAATTAAAAAAAGCATATAGGCTATCAATAACAATAAAATAATTGCTAATCCAACAATAATGATAAAACCAAACATGCTCACAATCAACTCCTTTATTATTTTTTTAACATCGTATAGAAATACAAATCAGTTTTAGGGACAAAGAATTTCTCAAGCAGCTTAAAACCGTAATGCTCGTAAATAGAAACATTTTTCTCGCTCTGCGTTTCCAGATAACAAGGCAACCTCTCTTGCTCAATTCTCGCTAACATTGGCTTGATTAACTTTCCGGCAAAACCCTTACCCTGAAAATCCGGATCTACCCCGATAAAAGCAAGATACCAATGGCGAAAAGGCGCATTTTGCTCATGCTTATCTTCAATAAAATTATATATTGGCTGCACCTGTTCAATTATTTCTTTTCCTAATTTAGCCATCAATCCTTCTGAGCCTACTTTCGCCATTAGTTCAGGAGTCATCTTGGCATATTCAGAAGGAAGCCACGCAGCAACTCCTTCTATACTAGGAGATGGAGCGTAAGCTTCGCCAAATAAAATTACATACCTCAGAAAAAATTCAAAAAAAGCCAAAGCCATATCATCTCTTTTTTTCTCATCCGTATATAAATAAACTTTAAGCGGCTCATTATGGAATGCCCGCATATACACTCTTGCTGCAGCAGGTATATGTTTTTCTTCAATGCGTAAAAGGCTGTTTAAATCATCCATTTATTGCCTTGCAGTATTTTTCCCAATACCATCGGGGAAACATAATAGTGAAAATAAATAAAGCGACTAATATCGGTATCCAGGCAAACATATCAATCTGGCCTACTGTTTTTAAATCTTTTACATTCATCAATACCAAAATAAGCGCATATAATAGATAGGTGACTCCCCACACAAAAGTAACAATGCGCCAAGCTTTTGAGTAATATCTTGAGCACTTCACAGCTTCCGGTGCCTTTGAGCCAACCGCATCAGCAAACACTTCCATAATTGTACGCTTAAAGAAAAGAGAAACTAAGAAGATGAGCCCAAAGATAATCTCATCTAATGCCACCAAAATCAAATACAGCCGGGGGTCTCTTTCCGCAATTACAACGAGTATGCGGATTAAAATCAATACCAATGCCAAAATTGCGAAGATATTGACTTTACGAGTCTTTGTATAACCGATAAAGAAAACCACTAAACACCAAATAATAGCATATCCGCCCCACACAAAAGGCATTTTGCGGTTTAATCCGTAAAGAAAAATTACCTTGGGGATTAAAAACCCTAGTATTACATCTCTCCAGGGAAAATTTTCAATAAAGATTTGCCAAGTTGATTTCGCTTTTTCATTTTCCATTTGGCCATCCTTTTTAAATGTATTATACCCCCAAAACCAAAAACAAGCACCTTATGTTTTTATCCAGCGCAATCCTTTCAGATTATTATAGAATTTTTGTGAATATACTTAAGATCTCTTTTAGAAATTCAATATCATTCTGAATTAGGCCAATATTAATTATCCTATGCCTGCGCTACTCTATGCAAAATCTCGGAAATAAGAGTCTGATATTTAATCCCGGCTTTACGCGCCTTCTCCTTAAGATTATTTAAATCATATTTATTAATCCGAATATTTAGCACCGCGTCCTTTTTCTTACGCTCAAGCATTGCAATGATCGCATCACGCTCATGGCCGGTTATCGGAACAAATTCTTCAGCATGATCTTCATACCACTGTTCTTCTTTTGTCAGCTTAATTCTTTTCATTCGTCACCTCGTTTTATAAAGTTTTTTGTATTTCCGGCTCGGGTATATTGTTTTTAAGAAAATTCCTTTTCCCTCAAAAACAAATGGCACTATCCAAGTATAACTTTTACATTCAAACACTAAAACTCTTTGATTATTCCTACCCGGATTTTTTCCAGAGCCAAGTAAATTAGCTTGAATTATTTCTTCAAACGATATATGCCGAGTAAGTCTTAAACGGATATTTTTGAGCTTATTCCATCTTATTTCACCTGTTAGCATCTCGCCAGATTCTTTGTATATACAATTGTATATACTTTTAAGCGCCTTGTCAAGATCTTTCTTCATCATACCCTGCCTCCCTTTACTAACAATAGACGAAGAAAACATCAAAATCTAACATAATTTTTGTTAGATTTTACGGCTTTTTACGTCTATTGGTATAAGAGGATAAAATGAACAATCCTATAAACAACTGGCCCCAAGAAGACCAACCCAGAGAAAAACTGATAAAAAACGGCGAGCACACCTTAAGCAACTCCGAGCTTTTGGCAATTATTCTTAGGACAGGATCCAAAGGGCAAAGCGCAATCGACATCGCACGAAAGATTCTTGATAAATTTAAGAATTTCCGCAATATGAGCCATACCGATTTATCCCATTGGAAAGAATTTAAAGGTTTAGGCAGAGCGAAACTTGCTCAAATAAAAGCTTCTCTTGAAATCGGCAGAAGATTCCGCGAAGAAGAAACTAAAGACAACCGACAAAAAATAACTTCGGCTAAAGACGTAGCGAAAATCTTAACCCCAAGAATGAGAGATTTGAAAAAAGAGGTTTTTAAAATCCTGCTTCTTAATTCACAAAACCAAATTATAGATATCGTAGAAATTGAAAGTGGGTCTGTAAATCAGGCCTACCCGATAATCAGAGAAGTTTTCCAGAAAGCGCTTCAAGAATTCAGCGCCTTCATCATCTGTGCACATAATCATCCATCGGGTAACCCCCTGCCCAGCCCAGAAGATGAAAAATTCACCCAAGAAATGATACAGGCAGGAAAAATCCTCCAAATAGAAACACTTGATCATATAATTATCGGAGATAACTGTTATTTTAGTTTTTCGGAGAAAAAGAGGAGGATTATTTAATGAAGAAATCTAACTTCTTTTTATACAGTGCGGCGAGTTCTTTTAACTGGACAATGTCAACCCTGCGCTGGCCGATTTCAATCTTTGAGATATACGACTGGCTGCGGCCTAATTTCTTTGCAGCCTCTACTTGTTTTAAGCCGGCCTTTTTGCGGGCATCAATAAGCTTGCCAACAAGCAACTTATGAGTTTTTGTATAAATTGTTCCGCCCATACCTTGACACTTCCTTAAAAATATGATATGCTTTTTTTAGACATAGTCCAAAATGGAATATTGATTTTAGGAACCTAATCAGAAAGTCCAGGTGACTAAAATGGATAAGCAAATCAAGATTCTACTGGTTGATGACGATGAAGATATCAGAAATATCTTAAGTTTATTACTTCAAAAAAGAGGTTTTATTACCGAAAAAGCCAAAAACGGGATAGAAGGCTTGGAAAAAATCTCTGCGCTTAAACCGGATATTATAATCCTTGACACAATAATGCCTCAGATGGGCGGAATCCAGACATGTTACAAACTAAAGACCAGCCCCTTAACACAAGACATTCCGATTATATTTTTATCTGCTTATAAAGAAGCGGCAAATTTTATAGGTGAATTACCGGGAGCAACGATTGAATTCATGGATAAGCCTTGCAGCTTTGAATCGTTGATTACCAGGATACAGACCCTAACTCACAATTAAATCATCCCCGCCAGCCACGGAAGAAACAAGATTTAATCACCACTTAAGCACAGAGACTTTTCCTTCTATATCAATATTCGTATCAATATTACTAGCAGCACTTGCGCCTTGAGCCTGTTTAACCTTCTGGCTTTTTTTATTACTGCTGGCATTAGAGCTGGCCTTACTACTGCCTGAGTTCTGAGTATTTACCGGAGCGCTGACATTGCTTGAAGCACTATAACTAAGCTGGCTTGAAGCGCAACCAAACAAAAGAACACATAATAAAACAATTAGCTTTTTCATAAACATTCCCTAAAACCTGAAATGCACAAATATCCTGCCGAAATTTTTATCGTCTTTTTCAATGCGGCGGTAAAGCTTCTTTATCTGCGGCTGCTCCAAGAAACGCAAAACTCCCTTCTTCAGCTGCCCACTCCCTTTCCCGGGAATAATTTCCACAAGCTCAATTGCCCTACGAAGGGCACACTTGCGCAATTCCGATAAGCGCAAGGTGCGCCCTGCTATCACTAAAAATATCATGTAAGTCTAATTTAATCTTAGCCATAAAATTATTATATCGCCTTAAACTTAAATACTCAATAAACAAATTAGAATGTTGGAAGGCGGGCCCACCTAACAACATTCGCAGAAATCATGACAGGCTTTAACTAAAGCCTTCAATGATTCTGTTTTGGAAGCATCCTTTGCTTTTATATCAACCTGAACGCCATTTTGTGTTTCTTTTACTTTGCATTCAAGCTGCTCGCAAATAGACTTCATATCCTTTCCGCAACAGCTAAACATAGCATATCACCTCCTTTCATTCTATAGTTCGAAGATACTCGAACAATAAAGACAAAAAAATTTTACTTTAAGAAATCTTTAATAAGATTAACCGTATCCATATTGACCTTACAGCGGTACATCTGCCCATCTCTTTCGCAGCTGATCAACCCTGCGTTTTGAAGCTCCTTAAAATGATGGGATATCGTTGACCGTGACAGATTCATGCAATCACACACTTTGGTAAAAGCCCTTTCAACAGGGCAACAGATTGATTCCTTCACCGGAAATACAGCTCCCTCTTTTGATCCTTTTGAAGCATGCTCATATATCATCATAAAAATCTTGAGCCTCTGCTCGTTCGATAGAGCCTTAAATATCTTTGAATAGTTCGATTGTTTCATAACAATGAATATAACCTTTTATCAGCAATCTGTCAAGAATTTATTTTAGTACTTATAATCATTACCATAACCTTTATTTACTAAAAATCTTCCCCTTAAGCCATAGGTCGCGCAAAATATAGCCGGTAACAATAAGCATAACTCCCAGCATTAAAGAACTTAAGGCAGAGCCTAATGTAGACCAGACATGGCTAAAGAAAAGCGTATAAGAATCAATGATTAAAAAGGTTAATCCGTAATTAAAAAACATCTTATCTTCTTTTACCGCTCCATAAAACAAAGATGTTAAACAAGCTGCCATAAAAAGAATATTTGCCATCCATAATTCATGAGTCATTGGCGAAATAAAATAATTCTCTTTAAAAGTAAATCCCCATATAGACATAATCCACAAAGAAATAAAAGCAAAGAGAATCCCCGTCCATTCATACGTCCTGCCGAACATAAATAGAAAACTGTCTTCCCTGAAACGGGATTTTTCTACATGAAAGAGCCCTACAAATAATAAAAGAATACCTACAAGAAGCTGAATCGCAGGAAATTGCACGCCAATTACATAACAAGCGGTAAAATATGTGGTAAATAGCCCGACTGCATGCGCAAGGAAAGCTATCCCGAAAAGAAGCGCGATCTGGTCTTCCATAAAATACGCAATCATCATAAAGAAAATTATCCCCAAGAAAGAAAACAATGGAAATATGGCTGCCTTACCTAAATATAGATAAGGATCTTTCGGGTAAGTTGCGTAATTAAACAACTGCAATCCCCAAGAAGCTAAAATATAGCCTAAAGTAAACGAAGTTGTGCCAAGGCGAAGTTCCTTTTCCTGAAAATATCCTAATTGCGTTGTCCTTAAATCAGATTTTTTTCTTAATACCATTCCCAGCCATTGGAATACACCCCATCCCAAGAAACAGCCAAGGCCTCCTAAGATTTCCCCATAATGTTGCGGAGACAATGATTTAACAAGTTTAATAATAGGGCTTACTAAATTATATAAAAACTCTCCAATAACAACAAAAATCTCAATATTGATTAATCTTAAAGTAGCAACAACTCCAACAAACAACCAAAAGGCTCCAATAACAAAAAGAATCTTAATTAGTTTTAAAAATTGCCTGTGGCGCTCAATCTTCATATAATCGGAGATCTTTACCACCTGATCTTCGTTAATTAACCCTGACTGCTGCCACTTCCGCAGATAACGCATCAACCGCCCCATGCGCATATAGCCTCCTTTAATTAATTTATTATACCATTCCCACATAAATAACAAACAAAAAAGGCATTCACCTCTGTTACTAACTCGGCCCTAAAAGAGTAGTTAGTAACGAGACAAACGCCTATTATTAAATCTAATATTTACTGCTCTAACTTACCTGCATCAACTAATTCTTTCCTAATAGTCACCAAACCAGCAAAATCAGGATTAATAGATGCCCCAATGCGATAATAATTTAAGGCTGAATCATAATCCTGTCTTTGCAAATAAATTCTAGATAAACCACAGATTGCCCCCAAATCTTTAGGATTAACCTCATATCCCTTAAGAAATTCTTCAAAGGCTTTGTCCAGATTTCCTTCTTTAATAAGAATAAGATTTGCCCTGTACACATGGACTTGAGAAAATGATTCTTTGTCTGACCGAAGCGAAGACTTTCTGTCTAAAGCCAATTCGGCTTTATTTAAATCTTTAACTGCCATGCCTAAATCGTTCTTCTCAATATCGTTGATTAACAGAGTAAAATACCATGCCGGACTATGATATAGATATAAAAGAGGAAATGCGGATTTATTAGTTACTGCAACAGTCATATATCCGGGAGTTCCCACAACATCAAAATTAGGCTGCATATCAGGCATAAAGCTGTCCATCGAGTTTGCCTTCATAAGACAATCTAATCCTTTATCACTATTATTATTCATGTAATACATTGAACCTAAGTTGCCATATGCCTGAGAAAAGTAAGGAAGAAGGCTGAGTGCCTTATCGTAATATTCTTTTTCCATCTGCTGATTGCCAAATTTCCCATACATGCTTCCCAGATTAAAAAAAATTACACCTCGTGAAGGAACTTCTTCTTTATACGCTACCTTTTCTAATATTGCTATAGCCTTAGCATATTCTCCGTCGCAAGCATAAGCTACTCCCAAATTACAAGCACAACCCAAATGCTCCGGATTAATTTTTAAACAATCTTCCAGCTTCAAAGATGCTTCATAGAAAAAACCATTTTTAATGAAATCTGTTCCGCTTTTAAACAAAGCTTCGGCATCTTGACAGTAAGCTTTACCATAAATCAGGCTAAATAAAACGATGCAAAGAAAAAAACGTGCTTGTTTTCCCACTTTCTTGATTTTAAGAAAGTGAACCCATCTCATCCCCATTATTCTAACCATGAAATTATTATACCGCCCTAAAACAAAAATTCAATTCCCATATATTAATTATCTGGAATTAATCCTGAGCAAATTAGATTTTAGAATGGATATTGCGAATGACCCAAGACCTTTTGGAGCTTAGGATTAATTAAGTATTGCGTCCCTGAAATCCCACTTTATTTTTCTGCTTTTTTTAATAAATCTTCCAGAATCATAGTTTGTCTTCTTGCCAATATATATAAAACAATATTACCAATCACGGTAACAAGAAAAAGCCCCATTGCTTTTCCCCATTGAAAATCACGTAACCAAAGAATAATTTTTGAGCCAACAAAACCGTAAATAATAGATAAACCGTTGCCTATTGTAAATATATTATAAACCCCATTACTCTTTATTAATTCAAAGTTTTCTACAGCTCTATTCTCTGCCGAAAGCATTTTAACAGCTTTTCTTTCTTCACGAGTTTTAATAGCAGCTGCTTCTAACTGAGCAGATTTCCACCTACCAGCGACTTTTAAAGCAAGCCAAATAGCAATAAACTCTGGTTTGTTTATCAGAAAAGATGTGATATACAATAATATTTCAATATCTCCTACCCTACGAGCATACCATGTATAAGCTTTAGTCTCATTAATACTAAAACTAGAAAAATATAACTTCTCCTTTATTTCGTCTAAAGTGAATTTTATTAGAAAGCCTCCTATAAAGAGAGTACAACCATACCCTATAATAAGCGGCCAAATCCAATTAAAAATAATCACTAAAGACTCATAAGTTACAATACAGGCCCCCTCCACCATAATAACCTCCTAGTAAAAAAATTAGCTTTATTTCTTACTCCTTCATTCATCTCTATTATATCGCTTAAATAAAATATCCCAAGCCCTTTTCGAGCTTGGGATTAATAAAAAACTGCCCCCTTTATTTATTCTTGGTTATTATTTATTAAACCTTCTACCAAGCTCTCCGGTATTATAAGAGGAGAAAACCCAAGCTTAGTAGTCATTTCAGAAAACAATTGAATTAAATAAGGAACTACGGCGAGAAGACATATTTTCTTTAATTCCAAAGAATCAATTTCATCTTGTGACAAAGTTCGCACAAACTCTGTAGTTAAAACTCCTTCAACGCTTGCGTTCAAAACATCACTTCTTAAATCAACGCCGATATTGAACTTAATACCCATTTTTTCTTTATGAATACCTTTAACATCCCATCTAAAACTCAAATTATACTGTAAATTTATCCTACTACCACCAGAGATCAATTTTCTTTCAAAATTAATTTTAGTAAATATAACCTGAACAAGTTTTATTTGCTCTTTATCTATCATGTCTATCCCTCAGCGATTAAAACTATTCTTGAGTTTCTTTCTGATAAACCAGAAAATGTACTATGTTGTACTGCATTATAATCACTTTCGTTCGCTTCCCGATCTAGGCTAAAGAAAGACCTTACTACATCTCTTAATAATATAGTTCTGCGCTTACTATATTTGGTTACGGTATACAAAAAATCGTCAACTGCGTTACTAACAGATATTATTTCTGTCGAAGCTATTTTTTTAGCCAATAATGTTTTCTTTTCAGGGATTTCTCGCACAAAATACAGAATTATGCCAAGTGGAACTAAACACAATATCAACATATTCATAGTTATAGCAAAATCAATACCTAAGCTAATCATTACTATACCAATCAAGAATATACTCATAAAACTAAAGACTAAAACAAGAATCTCTTTCAGAGTTTTCTTCAATTTCTCTCATCCTTTCCCAGCCAGAATTTAACCGCATTAATAATCTTCTTTATCAAAATCCTTACTATATCAATAGTAATATACAAACAATATAGCACCCAAACACCAACTTCACTCAAATAATTAGCCCAATTAATTAATTCATCTGGTGCGGGGAATTTTATATTTTTGGCTACGGGGCAAAAAGAATGAACAACAGGCCTTAACTTAGACACTACAACTAAAACATGAGACAAAAAAAGCAATATGATTGCTAAACAAACAAACGTAAACGAATCTTTTAGAACGAGATGAACAAGTTCAAAAGATTTAGCAAACTTAAGATATCTTTCTTTAATATTGTCCCACGACATTAGTATAACCATAATCCTTAACCATCGCAATGTCAACACAAGATAATAGAAAGAATTGTAGACAGTCTATATAAATATCTGTCAAGCAAAGCGTTATAAAAGAATCGCGCTTTTCTTTATTTTACTCCTCTTATTTATCATGTCAACCCAAAATACCACAAAATCCCTCTAGTAATTTTCGCAGCGAATCACGATTTTAGCCAATATTCGCGGGTGACGAGGCGCGACTTACTGGATTCCCGCTTTCGCGGGAATGACAAAAAGATATGCGGAAATGACATTAAAATCAGGGACAGGTCCCCCGGATTAGCATCTTAATAGGTCGGGACCCGTCCCTTTGCAGCCTCAAGATTTCCTCAAAAACCTCTTAATATCCTCATGGTTTCCGGCAAGAATAAATTCTACTAAATCCTTATTCCAGCGGAAAATAAGGCGGGTTTTAAGGCCATGCCTTACTTCCCAATAATCACCCTTGAGCCGTTTAAGGCCAATACCTTTATAAATAAACCTATCTTGAGATAATATATCGATTGTCTTAAGGCAGGCGTTCTTAATCTGTGTTTTAAGTTTTGGATGAAGCGATTTTAAAGAGTGCTCAAAAGACGGTTTAAATTCAAACCTCATACAGACTTGAGGTGTCTTTTGGCTCCTTCTGCAGAGGTAAATAATTTCCCTTTTTCTCCGGCAAGCTTATCAATCTTCGCCCACTCGTCTTTGGTAAATCCTGACGGCTCGACATTGATATTGCAGCGCGCGATAACCACTCCGCTTTTATCAAGGCAAAATGCGATATTTTGCCCGCGATTTAGCTTAAGCATCTTGCGCACGGCAGCGGGAAGTGTAACTTGTCCTTTTGAAGTTATTTTTGACATACCTATTACAGTCATCTTGTCTTCTCCTTACTTCCTTACATTCTTACAATATAAGTATAACTTTAAAAACAGAAGCTGTCAAGACAACTCTTTCACCTCCTTTCTATTATAATAGACGTAGGAAGTGGGGAAATCTAACGGGGTTATTTAATAGAAATAGCATGGATTCCCGCGTTCGCGGGAATGACAGGATAATTAGAGTTGTTGAAGATATGATTTAATTGCGGAGGAGATGCTAGAGAAGTCTTTAGCTTGGAGCCACTCTTTTTTAAAGACACTTGCGCCGAAGGAGATGGCACTTGCACCACAGGCAAAATAATCCTTCATATTCTGCGGAGTTACGCCTGAACAAGCAAGGAGTTCAATGTCATTAAACGGAGCTTTTATTTCGCGGAAATATTCCGGGCCAAAGAATTTAGCAGGGAAAACCTTTACCATCGTTGCACCTTCCTTCCATGCTGCATAAATTTCAGGAGGAGTAAGCGCTCCGGGAAAAACCGGAATTTTATTCTTTACACAATACACGACAACTTCTTTAACTAAACATGGCATTACAATAAATGTTGCGCCTGCATCAAGTGCAGATTTTAAACTATCCATATCCAGCACAGTGCCAGCGCCCAAAACAAGCTTGCCTTGTGCTTTTTGCTTTGCAGTTTTAATTAATTGCGCGGCTCCCTTAGTATTCATCGTTATC
This sequence comes from Candidatus Omnitrophota bacterium, assembly GCA_028715415.1. Lineage (NCBI taxonomy): Bacteria > Pseudomonadati > Candidatus Omnitrophota > Candidatus Omnitrophota bacterium. The sequence continues at coordinate 48,956 of JAQURX010000013.1, forward strand.
TCTAAAGTCTTTAGCCCGCTTGCAATCACCGTCTCAATTAACGGCTCAATCTCTCCGGGCTCAACACCGCGCACAATACCTAAAACAGGCTGTTTTTTAAACTCAGCAACATTCATTTATTCTTCTGCCTCGCCAACAAAACTTTCATAATATTCACGGTAATTTTCTTTTTTATCAGACTCACGCAAAGCAATTGCTGTGCGCGGATGCTCATCTAAAATTCCGGTTATCGCATAAGGAATAAAATATCCCCACTCAATCTTCTTCTGCAAAGGAACAAATTCTTTGGAGATAACATCCAAAATCGGACGGATATCATATTTCGGATTCTTTAAAAACCCAAGCAATAATTCTGTAGGGCAATTTCCGGCGGCTCTACCTAATCCATAAATCGACCCATCCACATAATTTGCATTATGAATAATTGCTTCAATCGTATTTCCAAAAGCAAGCTGCTGATTGTTATGCGCATGCATCCCAACTTCTTTAGATTTTAAAATATCTTTTGCCTTCTTAATTAAGAACTCTGTTGTCTCCTGATATAATGAGCCGAAACTATCAACTATATAAACAATCTTCGCCTTACATTCTTTTTCTAACTGCTCCAAGGCTTCTGTTAATTCATTATCAAGGGCGCGCGAAATTGCCATAATATTTACTGCAGTCTCATACCCCTTATCGCTAAAGTGATTTGCTAAGAAAATTGCTTTATCAACATCTTTAACGTAAGTTGCAACTCTAATCATATCAACCGGGCTGTCTTTCTTAGGCAAAACATCTTCCACGTCAACTCTATCAACATCAACCATAACAGAAATCTTTGTCTGCGATTTAATTCCATGGATTACCTCTTTTATGTCACCGTCTTCGCAGAATTTCCATTTACCATATTCTTTCTGGTTAAAAAGGCGCTTTGAGTTTTTATAACCAATCTCCATATAATCTATGCCTGCCTCGGAAATTGCTTTGTAAACCGCGCGCACAAAATGCATGTCAAAATCATGGTTATTCATTAACCCGCCGTCGCGAATCGTGCAATCCAATACTTTAATTTTTTCCCTGAACATGTTGCCTCCTAAAATAATCTTAATAGATTTTTTCCGACGATTTGACTTAATTTATATCTTTAAAGTTTAACATAATCTTTATGAACGTGCAAGCGGGAATAAGGACAGTATAAAAAAAGGGCTAGCTTATAAAGCTAGCCCTTAAAGTATAAGGGGCATCTACCTACTCTCACATATCCTTACGAATACACTACCATCGGCCTTGGAGAGCTTAACTTCCGTATTCGGAATGGGAACGGGTGTTTCCTCTCCAGCATAAATACCCCAAGTCTTAAAAAAACTTCTACAACTATAATTCAAGTTGATAAAACTACTATTATAACCTTGGATCAGTTACTCCTTGCTTTCAATACTTTTGCTTAAAGAAAGCTCGGAGTTATCCTCTCTTAAAATTAAGAAAGAATAAAGGCCAAGCCAATTGGCTATTAGTACGCATTAGCTTAAACTCTTACGAGTCTTACACTTTGCGCCTATCAAGGTCGTAGTCTACGACCAGCCTAATGGGGATACTAATTCTTGAGGGGGGCTTGGCACTTAGATGCTTTCAGCGCTTATCCCTTCCGAACATAGCTACCCGGCCTTTGCCCTTGGCAGGACAACCGGAACACCAGAGGTTCGTTTCTCTAGGTCCTCTCGTACTGAAGAGAACT
>JAQURX010000014.1 GCA_028715415.1 Candidatus Omnitrophota bacterium
CTACGGTAAACGGGGCGATTCTTTTCCATGAGCGATTCGTGGGGAATCCTTTGGTATATTGCGGCACAGTTGGGATTATGCCTGAGGATAAATCTTTTAAAGAGACGAAAGAAGGCGATTTGATTGTTGTTGTAGGCGGCAGGACAGGCAGGGACGGAATACACGGCGCAACATTTTCTTCCGGTGAGCTTACCCATGAATCAGAGACGGTTTCAAGTGGGGCAGTGCAGATTGGAAACCCCATTCAGGAAAAAAAGATGGCTGATACCATTTTGCAGGCGCGCGATAAGAATTTATATAATGCAATCACAGATTGCGGGGCAGGAGGATTATCAAGCGCGGTTGGAGAGATGGGCGCTGAATTAGGAGCAAGGGTTGACTTGGAAAAAATCCCGAAAAAATATTCCGGCCTCTCTTATATGGAAATCTGGATCTCCGAATCCCAAGAGAGGATGGTTTTAGCAGCGCCGAAAGATAAAATTAATGAGTTAATTGAACTTTTTGATAAAGAGAATGTGGAAGCAACCGTAATCGGAGAGTTTGTAAAAACCGGAAAGCTTGAACTTTATTATGAAGGAAACCTTGTATGCAATCTGCATATGGATTTCCTGCATGAGGGCATCCCTAAAACAGAGAAGAAAGCAGTTTATATCCCCCAAAAACACAAAGAACCGAAAAATTCCTGCAAGAAAGATTTAACTGAATATCTTTTTAAATTACTTTCTCATTATGATACTTGTTCTAAAGAATGGGTTATAAGGCAGTATGATCATGAGGTGCAGGGTGGGTCTATTTTAAAACCACTTAGCGGCATTGCAAATGACGGCCCGTCTGATGCAGCGGTGGTAAAGCCGCTTTTGGACAGCCCAAAGGGCCTCATTATATCAAACGGAATTAATTTTCGTTTTGGGTTGATTGACCCTTATTGGATGGCAGCTTCTTGTATTGATGAGGCTTTGCGCCAGATAATTGCAAGCGGTGGCTCATTGGAGAAGATAGCGATTTTAGATAATTTCTGTTGGGGAAATCCTGATAAGCCGGATAGGCTGGGTAGTTTAGTAAGAGCAGCATATGGCTGTTATGATATGTCAAAAGGCTTTGGAGTTCCTTTTATTTCCGGAAAGGACAGCCTTTATAATGAATACACAGTAAATAAAAAGTCTCTTTCCATCCCCGGGACTCTTTTAATCTCTGCAATCGGAGTTATGGATGATGTAGGGAAAACCGTTTCAATGTATGCAAAAGAAGAGGAAGATTTATTATATATTGTTGGAGAGACCTTTGATGAACTCGGAGGCTCTCATTATTATGATATTTTAGGCGCAATTGGCAATAATGTTCCGAAAGTTAATTTGAAAAAAGCAAAAGCAATTTTTGATAGCCTTAGCAAAGCTTCTTCTTTAGGGTTTATCCGTGCTATGCATGATTGTTCTGACGGTGGGCTTGCGGTAGCTTGTGCAGAAATGGCTTTTTCCGGCGCCTTGGGGATGGATGTATTTTTGAAGGAAGTTCCGTTTCAGAAGTCACAAGGTCACAAGGTCACAAGGTCACAAGTTAATCGCAATGATACGGTATTGTTCTCAGAATCTAATTCAAGGTTTATTGTTGAGGTGAGTAAAGAGAAACAAAAAGAATTTGAACAAACCTTGAAAGGAATTCCTTTCGGATTAATCGGCTGCGTTAATAAAAATAATAATTTTAATGTTTATGGCATAGATGGCGAGATTTGTATAAAATCCGATATTAAGAAATTAAAAGAAGCGTGGCAGAAGCCGTTACGTTGGTAATAAAAGAGAAAAAACAGGAGAGAGGATGAGTAAAGCCAAAAAGATTAATCAGGTTGAGGATAATTTTACTAAAGATGATACTTGGAGAGTGTTTAAGATTATGTCGGAATTTGTCGAGGGTTTTGAGGTTCTTTCTTCTGTGGGCAAGGCTGTTTCAATCTTCGGCGGCAGCAGAATTAAGCACCACGATAAATATTACAAGTTAGCTCAGGATACAGCTTATCTTTTGGCTAAAGAAGGCTATGCGATTATTACAGGAAGCGGCCCAGGGATTATGGAGGCAGGTAACAAAGGAGCAAAGCTTGCCAAGGGTAAGTCTATCGGATTAAATATCCAGATACCTACCGAGCAAAAGCCAAACAAATACGTAGATACATTATTAGATTATCATTATTTCTTTGTGCGCAAGGTTATGTTTGTAAAATATGCCAAGGCGTTTGTGATTATGCCCGGAGGATATGGGACATTGGATGAATTATTTGAGTCGTTAAATTTAATCCAGACCGGCCGCATTGGGAAATTTCCGGTTATCCTGATGGGTAAGGAATATTGGAAAGGAATGCTTGAGTGGATGCATGGCACTCTTTTAAAGCACGGCGCAATAATAAAAGAAGATTTGGGGATTTTTAAAGTAACGGATAATCCGAAGGAAGTTGTGCAGATAATTAAAAAGTTCTATTCATAAAAATTATGTCAACACCAAAAGTTTGCGTATTAAGGACTGCAGGGACAAATTGCGATAAGGAAACTGCTTTTGCTTTTCAAAAGGCAGGAGCGGAAACGGAATTGGTGCATGTAAATTATCTTATATCAAAAGAAAAAAATCTTTCGGATTACCAGATTCTGGCTTTGCCCGGAGGGTTTAGTTATGGCGATGACATTGCTTCGGGAAAAGTCTTGGCAAATGAACTAAGGACAAAATTATCGGAACCTTTAAAGAAATTTATCCAAGACGGAAAACTGATTATTGGAATTTGTAATGGTTTTCAGGTTTTGGTTAAAAGCGGGTTTTTGCCCGGGAATGATGAATTAAAACAAGATACAAGTTTAATCATTAATGATTCGGGTAAATTTGAAGACCGTTGGGTATATTTAAGGGCACAAGACACAAGGCACAAGTGTGTATGGGCAAAAAATATACCGGAGGTAATTTATCTTCCGGTTGCTCATGGAGAAGGAAAGTTTGTTACAAAAGATAAGGCGGTTTTAGAAAAATTAAAGAATAACGGGCAGGTGGTTTTCCAATATTGTAATGAAAAAGGAAATTTTTCAGGATATCCTGAAAACCCCAATGGTTCGGTAGATAATATCTCCGGAATTTGTGATGAAACAGGAAGAATCTTAGGGCTTATGCCGCATCCAGAAAGGCACATTGATTCTAAACAGCATCCGAGATGGACGGCAGTAAAAGCGAATAAAGAGGCAGATGGGTTACAGATTTTTAGAAATGGTGTTGAATATTTTAAAACTTAAGGAGCCAAAATGAGCGGCATCTTTGGAGTTGTTTCTAAGGGAAATTGTATGGAAGATTTGTTTTACGGGACTGATTACCACTCGCATTTAGGTTCCCAATTCGCAGGGCTTGCTGTAATGGGAGATGAATTAGTGCGTAAGATTCATGATATAAGAGGGAGCCAGTTTAAGGCAAAGTTTTTTGAAGATTATCTAAAAATGTCTGGCAATAAAGGGATAGGCGTAATAAGCGCGAAAGATGAACAGCCGATTGTAATAAATTCTAAATTCGGCCCTTTCGCGATTATTACAAATGGATATATTGATAACGCGCGTGAGTTGACAGATGAGTTATTTAAGCAAGGTAAATCTTTTAGTGAGGTTACCGACGGCGGAGTAAATCAGACAGAATTAGTTGCTAAGCTTATTATCTGTGGAAAAGATATTGTTGGCGGCATAGAACTTATGTTTTCAAAAATTAAAGGAGCCTGTTCTTTGCTTTTGTTGAACAAAGACGGAATTTATATCGCCCGTGACAAGTGCGGGAATACTCCTTTGGTAATCGGCCAGTATAAAGATGCCTGGGCAGTTACTTCCGAGACATCGGCTTTTAGTAATTTAGGTTTTGAGATAAAAAAATACGTCGGCCCGGGTGAAATAATTTTTCTGGATGAGTCTGGGATGAAGACTGAGAAGAAAAGCAATAAGTGTAGTCAAATTTGTTCATTCTTGTGGATTTATACCGGATTTCCCGCTTCTTCTTATGAGGGGATAAATGTAGAAGTGGTTAGGGAAAGATGCGGAAAGTGCCTGGCAAAAGGGGATAATGTAAAAGTTGATATTGTCGCCGGCATTCCGGATTCAGGAACAACTCATGCGATTGGTTATTCTATGGAATCAAGAGTTCCTTATAGAAGGCCGTTAGTTAAATATACTCCGGGTTTTGACCGCAGCTATATCCCTGCGTCTCAAGAAAGGCGCGATTTGGTTGCCAGGATGAAATTGTTGCCGGTTGCTGATATTATTAAAGATAAGAAAATTGTTTTTTGTGATGATTCAATAGTAAGAGGGACGCAGCTAAAGAATTACACAATTCAAAAGCTAAAAGAATGCGGGATAAAAGAAATACATTTCAGGATTGCCTGCCCTCCTTTAATGTTCCCCTGCAAGTTTAATTTTTCAACCCGTACTTTAAATGAATTGGCAGCCCGTCGGGCGATAAAGGCAATTGAAGGGAAGGAATTAAATGATCCTAGCCCGTATTTAGATGAGAAATCAGCAAAACACAAGAAGATGGTGGATTGGATTGCCAATGATATGGGAGTTACCACTTTAAAATACCAGAAATTGGATGATATGGTTAATGCAATTGGCCTGCCTAAGAAAGATTTGTGCCTATATTGCTGGACCGGCAAAGAGCCAAGCGAAAGAGAGTAGGTTATGAAGAATAAAAAATATGTGAGGCAGGATTTAGATAATTCACCGCATGAGTATTGTGGTTTATTCGGAATTTATAATCATAAACAGGCAAGCTGGCTTACCTATCTTGGTTTGTATGCTCAGCAGCATAGAGGCCAGGAAGCATGCGGGATTGTCTCAAATAATAAGGGAGTTTTGTCAATCCATAAGAATATGGGTTTAGTCAGCGACGTATTTAATGAAGAAGTTTTGAATAGATTAAAAGGGGACATGGCTGTTGGGCATGTTCGGTATTCTACGACCGGCTCAAGTGTTTTAAAGAATGCCCAGCCTTTATTAATTGATTACGCAAAAGGCTCAATTTGTATTGCGCATAACGGGAATTTGATTAACTCGCTTTCTTTGCGCCAATATCTGGAAAAACACGGTTCAATCTTCCAGACAACTACAGATTCTGAATTGATTATCCATCTAATGGCAAAGGCGCGTTCGCGCGATTTAGAGGAAAGTTTAATCTATGCTTTAAGAAGGATAAGGGGCGCATATTCTTTGGTGATGATGAATAATGATAATTTAATCGGCGTGCGCGATCCTCTGGGTTTTCGTCCGTTGGTTTTAGGTAAGCTGGGTAATTCTCTTTGTCTTGCTTCAGAAACAAGCGCGCTTGATTTAATTGGTGCAAATTTAGTGCGCGAGATTGAGCCTGGAGAAATCGTCTTTATAAATAAGAAGGGTTTAAAATCAGTTAAGCCGAAAGAGTTCCACCGGGAAGGAAAACACGCATTTTGTTCATTTGAGCATATTTATTTTTCCCGTCCGGATTCAATTGTGTTTGGCGAGACAGTGCATACTGTAAGAAGAAAGCTGGGTGCACAGCTTGCTAAAGAATATCCAATAGAGGCTGATTTTGTTGTTCCAGTGCCAGATTCCGGATTTTCCGCTGCAATGGGATATTCGCAGGAGTCCGGCATTCCTTTGGAAATGGGGATTATCAGGAATCATTATGTGGGCAGGACATTTATCCAACCAGCGCAGGACACAAGAGACTTGGGTGTAAAGGTAAAATTTAATATTTTAAAGGATGTCTTAAAAGGCAAAAGAATAATTGTTGTTGATGATTCAATTGTAAGGGGGACAACTTCAAAGATCCGTGTGCGCAATTTACGTAAAGCTGGAGTTAAAGAAGTGCATCTTATGATTTCCTGCCCTGCGCATAAATTCCCATGTTTTTACGGGATTGACTTTCATCGCTCAAATGAATTAATCGCAAATAGGTATGAGTCAATTGAAAAAATCCGCCAGTATTTAGAGGTTGATACTTTGGGATATTTAAGCCTTGAGGGTATGCTTAGTTGTTTTAAATGCCCGAAAAATAGCTATTGCACTGCTTGCTGGACGGGAAAATATCCGTTAATTGCTGAAAAGAAGCATAGTAAATTTTCGCTTGAGCTGCGTTGCTGCGGGCAAGGCGAATTAAATGTATAAAAATATATGAGGATGAGCAATGAAAAAATTAACTTATAAAGATTCCGGGGTTGATATTAAGAAGGCAAGCGAGTTTAAAAAAAATATTAAGGCTTTAGTGCGGTCTTCTTTTAATAGCGGGGTTTTAAAAGATATCGGTGGGTTTGGAAGCTTCTTTGCGCTGGACTCAAAGAAATATAAAGAGCCGGTATTGGTTTCCTCAACCGACGGGGTGGGGACAAAACTTAAAATAGCTTTACTTGCCAATAAGCATGATTCTGTCGGGATTGATTTGGTGGGGATGAATGTAAATGATATTTTATGCACGGGTGCCGAACCGCTTTTTTTCCTTGATTATATTGCCTCTGCAAAATTAAAACCGAATGTTTTACTCCAGGTGGTCAAAGGGATTAATATTGGATGCATCCAGTCAGGCTGTGCTTTGGTCGGTGGTGAAACTGCAGAGATGCCGGGGATGTATAAACCCGGAGAATATGACTTAGCGGGATTTTGCGTTGGAGCTGTAGATAAAAGTAAGGCAATTGACGGCAAAGATATTGAAGTTGGGAATTTAGTTATCGGCCTTGAGTCAAACGGGATTCATTCCAACGGTTATTCTTTGGTAAGAAAAGTTTTTTCTGAAAAAGAGCAGGTCCGTATGAGTAAGGAATTGCTTAGGCCGACACGGATTTATGTAAAGCCGGTTTTAGATTTAATCAAAGCTTTAGGTTCCGGTGAAAAAGGCGCAATTAAAGGGATTGCGCATATTACAGGCGGGGCTTTTTACGACAAGATTGCAAGGATATTGCCGGATAATATGAATGTCAGGATTAAGAAAAACTCCTGGCCGGTCCAGAAAATCTTTCAATTAATGCAGAATAAAGGGAATATTGATGATAAGGAAATGTTCCATACTTTTAATATGGGCATTGGCATGGTTTTAATGGTTCCTGCCGGAAACGCTGCAAAGGTAATTGAGAATTTAGCAAATTCCGGATTAAGAAGCTGGGTTATTGGTGAAGTTATAAAGGGTCGTAAGGAAGTTGAGATTGTTTGAAAGGGTAGTTAAATAGGAGGTGCTTCATGAATTGGATGTATCTTGGAATAACTATAGCAATAGTTTTGTTTTTATCAGGAATTAGAATCGTTCGTCCTACACACAGAGGCCTTATTGAGAGGTTTGGAAAGTATAGCCGTTTTGCCAATCCGGGTTTTAATTGGATTTTTCCGGTAATTGAGAATATATATCAGGTAAATATTACCGAGCAGATGGTCGATGCTGAGCCGCAGGAAATTATCACTAACGATAATCTTAATGCAAAGGTAGATGCGCAGGTTTATTTTAAGGTTACTCCTGAAGAACTGAAAGTAAAGAATGCAATATATAATGTAAATAATTATCAATATCAGATTGTAAATCTCGCACGGACTACACTGAGAAATATTATCGGTACCTTGACTTTAAAGTCAGCAAATAGTGAGCGTGGCAAGATCAACGCGGAATTACATAGAACGCTGATGGAAGAAACTGCAAGCTGGGGGATTGAAATTGTAAGAACCGAATTAAAAGAAATTGACCCGCCCAAAGATGTTCAGGAAACCATGAATAAGGTTGTTAAGGCAGAGAATGAAAAGATTGCTGCTGTTGATTTTGCAACAGCTACAGAAACCGCTGCTGATGGGCAGAAGAGAGCAGAGATTAAGAAAGCAGAAGGTATTAAACAGGCAAGAATTTTGCAGGCAGAAGGTGAAGCTGAGGCAATTAAGCTTGTAAACGAAGCAGCAGAACATTATTTTGTAGGAAACGCGCAAGTATTAAGAAAGCTTGAAGCAGTTGAACATGCGCTTGCAAATAATGCGAAAATAGTTGTTCCTTCTAACACAGAATTAGTAAATGTAATTGGTGAAATGGCAGGCTTCCTGCCGCTTAAGAGAGATACAAAGGAAGATTCAAAGAAATAAATTTGTTCTTTTAATGAATCTGTCGTTTTTCTCGCTCAGGTAGATTTTGCCCCGCCTTTGGCGGGGCCGCCAAAGGTCTTTCGCATTTCGGTGGCTGCTGAACTCGCGCCTCGTGTTCTCACTCGGCGCTCGAACAGCATCGCCATCCCGATATTGCCGCGCCCGGTCGGTCGCGGCATCGGGATTCCCTCAATGCTCAAGCTGCTTTGGCTAAAATCTACATTCGCTCGAACAAACAACAGATTCATTAAATTAGAAGTAAGGAAAGTTAAAATGCCTTGGTGGTTAAATATATTTTGGGATGTTGTTAAATTTTTATTAGAGAAAATTAGTTATTTTAAGCCTCCGGAAGATAGACCCGAAGTTATTCTTGATAGAATAGAAGGCGATAGGGTTAAAGATGAAAATTATTTTGTTGCTAAGAATATAGGTTCTAGGGCAGCTCTTAATATTGAGATATCAACATTGAATCTGATTACAAAAATGCCTTTTAACTTGAGTGAAGATATCTTTAATTTAAGATTTGAATCTACCAAGATTGCTAATTTAGATTCAAAACAGGAAAAACGAATCGATTACAATGTTTATATTGTTGAAAAAAATGGTAACAAAGTTTTAAGCGATTCGGGGAAAAAGTTATATTTTATGCCTATGTTTAATCAAAAATATGCTCAGACAGATATTCATTTACTATTTGAATATAACGATTCATCTGGCAGAAGATATGTAACGCATTTTAGCATAGGAAAGAATGGCATAGACACAAAAGGAGTTTATTTAATTAGAAAGCCCGAATTAATTAACAAGATGTTTAAGCGATACGGCATAGTTTATAAGGAAAATAATAAGTAATTAAGGGAACGGTTCTATTTTTTAGTAATATAGCTTTATGGTTTTTGCTGTAGGCGCATTAGAAGATTTTTGGCACATCTATTAACATTAGTGCGCAAGGATTTACGAGGAGCGGAGGACTATCCTGTAAGATAGTGCTACCCGAAGCGACGAAGTAAACCGCAGCGCACGGCAAAAATCTTCAGCGCCGGAAGCAAAAACCATAAAGCAAGAGTGAATATTATGAAAATTTTAGTCATTGGTTCTGGGGGAAGGGAGCATGCGCTGGTGTGGAAGATAGCCCAGTCGCATCTTGCTAAAAAGATATTCTGTGCTCCGGGAAATGGCGGAATTGCTGAAATTGCCGAATGCATAGATATAAAAGCAGATGATATCCAGAGGCTTTTAGAGTTTGCGCGTAAAGAAAAAATTGACCTTACAGTTGTTGGCCCGGAAGCTGCCCTTGCCCAAGGCATAGTTGATGAATTCATTAAATATAAATTAAGAATATTTGGGCCATCAAAAGCTGCTTCTCAAATGGAAGGCAGCAAAGTTTTTTCCAAAGAATTAATGAAGAAGTATGATGTGCCGACAGCTGACTTTAAAATATTTGATAATCCGAATGAAGCTTATAAATATATTGAGGAAATCGGTGTTCCTTGTGTAATCAAGGCAGATGGCTTGGCGCAGGGAAAAGGTGTAGTGGTTGCTAAGTCGATTGAAGAGGCAAAAAAAGCAGTTGAGGCAATTTTAGTTGAGAAAATCTTTGGGGCAGCCGGGAATAAAATTATAATTGAAGATTGCCTAATTGGCGAGGAAGCCTCAATTTTAGTTATAACAGACGGCAAAAACGTAATTCCGCTTGCCTCAGCCCAGGACCACAAAAGAATTTTTGATTATGATGAAGGGCCAAATACAGGCGGCATGGGCGCATATTCACCTGCTCCGGTTGTAACAGGTGAATTATTGCATGAAATAATGGAAAAAGTAATACATCGCACGATAGATGGCCTTGCTAGAGAAGGCATAGTATACAAAGGAGTTTTGTACGCGGGAATTATGATTACCAAAGATGGGCCTAAGACATTAGAGTTTAATGTGCGTTTTGGAGACCCGGAAACACAGGCAATATTACCCAGATTAAAAACAGATCTTTTAGAAGTAATGCTCGCAGTCTCAGAAGATAAACTTAGCACTATATTAAAAAGAGGCGGTTTGTCATGGCATGAGCAAGCTGCGGTTTGCGTTGTTTTAGCTTCCGGAGGCTATCCGGGTAAATATGATGCAGGAAAAGAAATTTTCGGCTTAGGCGAAGCAGGAAAATTAAAAGATATCGTGGTTTTTCATGCTGGAACTAAAAAGTTGCAAGTTGCAAGTTTCAAGTCTCAAACAAAAATTATTACAAGTGGCGGACGAGTTTTAGGAGTAACCGGATTAGGAAATACTATAAAAGAAGCAATTGATAAAACTTATCAGGCGGTAGAAAAGATAAAATTTGAAGGAATGCATTATAGGAAAGATATCGGTAGAAAAGCATGTGGAGGAACAAATGAATAAAATTAGCATAATTATGGGTAGTCAGTCAGATTTAGAAACAGTGCAAGAGGGAATTAATATTTTGAAAGAATTTAAAGCTAGCTTTGAAGTAAAAGTGTTATCCGCGCACAGAACGCCTAAAGAATTAGCTTCTTATGTAGAATCTGCATCAAAAAGCGGAGTAAAAGTTTTTATCGCCGCTGCTGGCGGAGCTGCTGCATTAGCCGGAGTAGTTGCAGCTCACACTACACTTCCAGTTATCGGAATCCCTATTGAAACTTCAAGCCTTAAGGGTTTGGATTCTTTGTTATCAACGGTTCAGATGCCTGCAGGAATTCCTGTTGCCTCAATGGCTATTGGAAAAGCAGGTGCAAAGAACGCAGCGCTATTTGCTATAGAAATCTTAGGCATCAATGATAAAAAGCTTAATTCCAAGCTAATTGTTTACAAAAAAGCCATGCGGGCTAAGATAAACAGTATTCGTATAAAAGCATAATGAATAAAACAAAGATAGTTAAGGTTGATCCGGTTAATCCGGAAGAGTACATTATCAAAGAAGCTTCAACTGTGATAAACAGCGGTGGGCTTGTAATTATTCCGACTGAAACGGTTTACGGAATTGCCGCGAGCATGCTTAATAAAAAAGCGTTAGACAGGCTTTATGAGATTAAGAAACGGCCCAAGGATAAGCCGTTTTCAGTGATAATAGGTGATAAACTAAAGATTGAAGAGTTCTCAAGGTCAGTTCCCATAAGTGCGTATAAACTTGTTGATAAGTTCTGGCCCGGGCCTTTAACAATCATATTGAAGTCAAAAGACAAAGGGACAATCGGTATCAGGATGCCTGATAATGAAATAGCGCTTAAGATTATTTCTTCTTCAAGCGTGCCGATAGCTTGTCCTTCGGCAAATCTCTCCGGGTTAGAAGCGCCGATAGATTTTCAAGGCGCTATAAAAGATTTATCCGGAAAAGTTGACTTGGCGATTGATGGAGGTAAGGCGAAGATCGGTAAAGAGTCAAGTATTGTAGATTTTAGCGTTACTCCTCCTAAAGTTGTAAGGGTAGGGGCAATTGCGGAAGATATAATCAACCTTGAACTTAACAAAAAGACAGTTCTTTTTGTCTGCACGGGGAATTCCTGCCGTTCAGTAATGGCTGAAGCGCTTTTGCGCAAGATTATGAGAGAAAAAGGCAGGAGCGATGTTGAAGTCTTATCCGCCGGGATCATGATTTTGGGAGGGTTGTCAGCTACTGAACACACCTGCGATATACTATTAAGGGAAAAAATGGATGTTTCGGAGCATCATTCGCAGAGGGCAACCAAAGAAATGGTCAAGAAGTCAGACCTTATTTTAGTTATGGAGAGAAGGCATGAAGAAAAGATCCTGCAAATTGCGCCTGAAGTAAAAAACAGGGTGTTTTTGTTAAAGGAATTTGCTAAAATAGATGATAGTGATTTGAATATTATAGATCCGATTGGCAAGTCACGGGAATTTTACGAGGGAACATACGAAGTAATCAAAGAAGCTGTGCAAAGAGTAAGTAATTTAATTTGAGATTGAAAGGGCAAAGATTATGGAATCAATACTTATTGCGTCTGACCACGCAGGATTTGGTTTAAAGGAAAAAATAAGGCTTTATTTAGAGAAAAAAGGTTTTAAAGCAAAAGATTTAGGTACATATTCGGAAGATAGGTGTGATTACCCGGAATTTGCCTGTAATTTGGCCAAGGCAATTTCCGAAAAGAAATTTAAACGGGGAATATTGATTTGTAAAAGCGGCATCGGCAATTCAATTGTTGCGAATAGATTCCCCGGCGTGCGCGCGGCATTGTGCTACAATAAATTATCAGCCCAGCTTTCCCGCGAGCATAATGATAGCAATGTGTTAGTTTTGGGGGCAGGTTTTACCAGCGTTGAGATGGCGAAGAAAATTGTAGAGGTTTGGTTGGCCAGTAAATTTCAGGGCGGCAGGCATAAAAGGCGCCTTAACCAGATTAAAAAAATAGAAAAGGATATAAAGAAATGGAATCTCTAAAACATATAAAAAATACCGATCCGGAAATTTATAACGCGATAACAAAAGAAATCGTAAGGCAGGAAGATAACCTGGAATTGATTGCTTCAGAAAATTTTACTTCTTTGGCGATTCTTGAGGCACAAGGCTCGGTTTTTACCAATAAATATGCCGAGGGTTATCCGCACAGGCGCTGGTATGGAGGATGCGAGAATGTGGATGTGGCTGAAAGCCTTGCAATTGAACGCGCTAAGAAAATTTTTGGAGGCGACCACGTTAATGTGCAGGCGCATTCAGGCACACAGGCAAATATGGCGATTTATTTTACGGCGCTTGAACTTGGGGATACGGTCCTTGCAATGGATTTATCCGCCGGAGGCCATCTTTCGCATGGCCTGCCGCATAATTTCTCAGGGATGTTTTATAAAATCGTAGGTTACGGAGTAAGCCCTAAAACAGAATCTTTGGATTACGACGTTATCTTGGACTTGGCGAAAAAACATAAACCAAAGATGATTTTGGCAGGGGCTTCTGCATATCCAAGGACGATTGATTTTAAGAAATTCCGCGAAATAGCAGATAAAGTCGGTGCTCTTCTTTTTGTGGATATGGCGCATATTGCAGGGCTTGTTGCAGCAGGGATCCATCCAAATCCTGTGCCTTTCGCTGATTTCGTAACATCAACCACACATAAAACTCTTCGCGGACCGCGCGGAGGATTCATAATCTGCAAAGAGCAATTTGCAAAAAAACTTGATTCAAGAGTTTTCCCGGGAATTCAAGGCGGCCCATTAATGCATGTTATTGCTGCTAAGGCAATTTGTTTTAAAGAGGCGCTAACCCCGGAATTTAAAGCTTATCAGGAGCAGATTGTAAGAAACTCAAAAGAGCTTGCCAAGGCTATGGCTGATAATGGATACAGGATTGTTTCTGGTGGGACAGACACCCATTTGTCTTTGGTTGATTTAAGTAAGAAGAGCATAACTGGAGCAGAGGCCTCTACTGTTTTAGGCCACGCCGGTATTACGGTAAACAAGAATTTAATCCCGTTTGATAAAAATACGCCGGCAACAACCAGCGGGATTCGTTTAGGAACTGCCGCGGTAACGACCCGTAAGATGAAGGAACCTGAAATGCGGAAAATTGCGGAGTTAATCAATAGAACGGTAGAATACAGGGATAATCTGGAAGAAATAAATAAGATCAGGCAAGAAGTATTAAAACTAACAAAGAGTTTTCCGCTTTATCCGGAGTTAAAAGTCTAACTTATGAAAAAAAAGAATATTAGAAACCAAACGTTAAAACATGTGCGTCCTAGTTGGGATGAATATTTTTTGGAAGTAGCAGGTTTAGTTTCAAAAAGAGCGACCTGTTTACGTAGAAGAGTGGGGGCTGTTTTGGTTAAGGATAAAAGAATTTTGGCGACCGGTTATAATGGCGCTCCCAGTGGGCTTAAACATTGCCTTGAGATAGGTTGTATCAGGGAGAAGCTAAACGTCCCTTCGGGGCAGCGGCATGAGCTTTGCCGGGCGCTTCATGCTGAGCAAAATGCTTTAATCCAGGCTTCTTTATATGGCATTAGCGTCAGAGGAAGCACGCTTTATGCAACAAATCAGCCTTGTATTATCTGTGCCAAGATGCTGATAAACGCAGGTATCAAAGAAATTGTAATCGCTGAAGGCTATCCTGATGAAATGGCAATGGATTTTTTAAAACAAGCGAAAATAAATATTAGAAAAATAAGATGAAGTGTCCCTGCTGCGGTTATAAAGAAGACAAAGTTGTAGATTCCCGTGCAACCGCGGAAGATTCTGCTATCAGGCGTAGGAGGGAATGCCTTAAGTGCGGTAAGCGCTTTACGACTTACGAATACATAGAAGAAGTTTCTTTGATGGTCGTGAAAAAGGACGGCCGGCGCGAGCCGTTTGACAGGAAAAAAATTCTCTCTGGTATTATGCGCGCCTGCGAAAAGCGCCCGGTAAGCATGGAAAAGATGGAAGAGGTGGTTGCTCAAATTGAGCGTGCCATCCAAAGGAAATCCGACCGTGAAGTTTCCAGTGTCCGCGTAGGAGAGCTGGTAATAGAAAAATTAAAAGTTTTAGATGATGTTGCCTATGTCCGTTTTGCCTCTGTGTACAGGCAGTTTAAAGACGTAGGGCAGTTCATGACAGAATTAAAAGATATGCTTGGCTCTAAAAAGAAGAAGAATAGAAAATAAACCGGAGAATTCTTGCTATGGTAGAAATGGAATTAAATAAAATCGTAATTGATGAAAAAAGGCATGACCAGCTGATAGTTTTAAAAGAAAGAAACGGAGACCGCCTTTTACCGATAGTAATTGGTTTAGCTGAGGCCTCAGCGATAAAATTAAAGATTAGCGGTTTTAATCCGCCACGGCCCTTAACTCATGATTTATTGCACTCAACTATTGAAAACTTAGATGCAAAAATAGATAAGATTATTATTGATAAGCTGGAAGAAAATACTTTTCATGCAAAGATTGTCATAAAGACTTCTGCCGGGCATCAAAAAATAATAGATGCCCGTCCATCCGACAGCATTGCCTTGGCAGTAAGGGCTCACACGCCGATATTCGTTGAAGACGAAATCATAAAACAGGCAAAGAATTTTAACACGAATAAATAATCTTTGTAGAAAGCCATATGAATACCCCTCTTAAATTCTCTTCGGAAGAAATAAGCCTTCTTCGGAAAGTCTATTCTTTCTCAAAGGAAAATAAAATCAAACTTTTTCTTGTCGGAGGCTTCTTGCGTGATTCTCTCATAGGTTTAAAGAAGAAAAACCCTGATTTTGACTTTTGCTTAAAAGAAAATGCCATAAGCTTTGGAAAGAAGCTGAGCTTGAAGTTAAAATGCGGTTTTTTTGTTTTAGATAAAGAGCACGGAGCCTGCAGGCTGGTTAAAAATACAAAAGACAAGGTTTATACTTTTGATTTTACGGATTTTCGCGGACGGGATTTGGAAGATGACCTTATCCATCGTGATTTTACCTGTAATGCCTTAGCACTTGCATTAGAAAGCGTATTTGAAAGCGGAGATTTAAAACCTTTCTTAATTGATCCAACCGAAGGGATTAAAGATTTAAGGAAAAAGATAATTAGATTGGCGGGTAAAGAGGCTTTTGTTGAGGACCCTTTAAGAATATTACGAGCTTTTAGTTTTTCAGCGCAGCTTGGGTTTAAAATCCATCCGGAAGTATTGAAGTCCGCGCGGAATTCAAGAAAATTATTGGAAAAGGTTTCTGGAGAGCGTATCCGGGATGAATTATTTAAAGTTTTTGATAGTAATGATGCTTATAAACATTTTGCGCTTATTGATAAATTAAATATTTTAGAAGTAATCTTTCCTGAGATAAAGAAAATGCGTGGGATAGGCAAGGGTGCGTATCATCATCTGGATGTATGGGATCATACCATGGAAGCGCTCAAGCAATTAGAAATGCTTTATTCTCAATTTGAAAAGAATGAGTTAATACGGGGTTTTCTGGATGAGGTGATTGCCGGTCCGCGTAAGCGCCGAAGCCTGCTTAAATTTGGCGTGTTATTGCATGATATAGGTAAGCCGAAAGCCTTGCGGCATAAGCAAGGCAAAATAATATTCCATGGGCATGAAAGAATCGGATTGGATTTCACTAAAGAAATAGTTCAAAGGTTAAAGCTTTCTAATGACGAACTAAACTCTTTGAAGACGATGGTGTTATGGCATTTAAGGCCAGGTTACTTGGGAGATCAGGAAGAGCTTACGCCAAGAGCAAAGTTCAGGTATTTTCGCGATACTGGCAAGGAAGCGCTTAGTGTCCTGTTGCTCTCAATCGCAGATCAGAGGGCAACAAGAGGGCCTCTTACTACAAATGCTTCCAGGGTTCAGCATGAAAAAACCTGTCTTGGTTTAATTAAGGAATATTTCAGGAAGCAAAAGCAAAAGAAATTTGTGCGGCTAATAAACGGGGATGATTTGATAAGTAGATTTAAATTAGCTCCGTCCCCATTATTCGGGAAGGTTTTGAAAGAAGTTGAAGAGCTGCAGGCGATAGGGAAGATTAGAAGCAAACAAGAGGCATTTGCACAAGCCGGCAGGATTATCAAAAGCCAAAAGGCTTAAAGGTATGATTTTTCTTGACATTTTATACTCTTAGCGTTAAGATTTCTTTTAAATCTTGTCTAAATTACAGTATTCTCTGTAATTAAAATTCCATTAAAAAAAATAAGGAGGTGAAAAAAATGAAAAAGATAATTCTTTTAGCTCTTGGATTAGTTTTTGTTTCTTCGTTAGCTTTTGCTCAAGGCGATGCTATGACTTCGGCTTCTAAGCCAGTCGCAGCAGAAACAATGACTCTAAGTGGAGTTATTATTGATAATGCCTGTGCTCAAGCTCAGAAACCCGAAGCTTTAGCGGAGTTTGTCAAAACACATCCAAAGTCGTGCGCTCTTATGCCAGCTTGTGTTGCCAGCGGTTATTCAATTTACGCTGATGGCAGTTTGATGAAATTTGACAACGATAGCAACGCTAAAATTGCAGAGTTTTTGAAGAAAGAAGATAGTAAGTTAGCAGTTGTGGTAGAGGTAAAGAAGAACGAAGGCGGTTTAAGCCTTATTTCCATAAAGAATTAAGATCAGGTTTGATAATAATGTAGAGGGGAGTAGTTAAGGATTAAAATTTAACTGCTCCCTTTTCTATTTTTAGGTATATAATATATCATTATGAATAAGCGCATTTTGAAGAAAAGAATATTCATTTCCATTTTTGTTTTGATTCTGATTGTTTGTTTAAGTATTTTTTATTTAAATACGTTTTACCTGCCTACCAAGATAAAATTTCTCATCGTTAGGGCCCTTAAAGAGCAAACCCATAAAGAAGTAACCCTTGAATCTTTGCAATTTAATATATTTAAGGGGCTTGTGTTAGAGAAGCTTTCAATCTATGATAGCAAAAAGAATTTTCTTAGCTTAGAAGAGGCTTCCTGTAATTTCTTTTTACCCCCGATTTTCAAAAAAACCATAATCATTCCCAGCTTAAGGGTAAAATCGCCTGTTTTGTTGATAGAAAGAAGGAATGATAAAACATTCAATATCCAGGATTTATTTTCCGGGCTTGATAAGCCCTCTAAAGAATCAAAGTTTAACTTTTCAGTATACAAGGTTAGTGTTATAGACGGAACGATTCATTTCTACGATTATTCTTTATCCGAACCTTTCTCTAAAGATATTGAGCATATAAACTTAAATCTTTATTTTTCTCTTCCTGCCGCAGTTAAATTTAATTTAAAAACTCAAATTAGCGCAAATCCTGAGATAAAAATTATTTCTTCAGGAGAATACAATATCCCTAAGAATGAATTTATCGGTAAGGCATCCTTTCAGAATGTTTCAGTAAAAGATTTTATCCCATATTATAGTAATTCGGGTTTTGATGTAACAGGCGGATTGGTTGATGCAATGGTTAATTTAAAATTTAAAGATAATCTTATAACTGCTTCCTTGGGGGTTGATAATAAGAATCTGGAATTTTCCAAAAACGGTATTTTAGCAAAACTAAATTCTAAAATTGACGCGCAAGCCCAATATAACATTAATGATAAATTGTTTGGATATTCGGGTAAAGCATCTATTATGGATGCGGAAGTCTCCGGAGTTGAACAGATAGGGACTATAAGTTTGATTAAAGCAGAAGAAGTAATATTCAGCGATAAAGGGATAAAATCTGACAATTTAAGCGCAACTATTTTAGGATTTCCGGTTAAGGCGAAAGGCTTTTTAAATAATTATGATAATCCAGAGTTTGGTATTGATTTGCAGTCTTCGTTAAGCCTTGCGGCTATCAAGCAGATTCTTGCAGAAGAGTTTAAATTCAAGCTGCCCGGAGAATTAACCGGCGCTGGAAATCTGACGGTTCATCTTGAATCTAGCCAGAAGCAGCCTAAGAACTTGCAGTTAAGCGGTAATTTAATTTTACAAAATGGGGTTTTAAAACTGGATAATGTAAAATCTCCTTTTGAGCAAATAAGCGGCAGGCTTGATTTTTCCCAAAATCAACTTAAATGGACAGACATTAGGTTGAATTATTTAGGAAGCATGTATAAGTTAAATGGAGCTTTGACTAATTTTGCCTCTCCCGGGATTCAGTTGAAGCTTGCTTCGGATAGCCTTAATTTTGATTCAAGCATAGCTGTTAACAACAAGCTTATAACTATAACGGATTTAACAGGCAGGTATTTTAATTCTGAGTTTCGTGTCTCAGGCGAACTTGATACAAAAGAAAAAGGGAAAATTAATGCTGCTTTGAGTGGAGATTTAGAAGTTAACTTGCAGGATTTGAAAGAACCTTTGAAGCAATTTAAGAGCACTTTGGATATCTTAAAGCCATCGGGTATGGCGCAGGCCCAATTTGATTTAAAAGGGGATTTGAATGATTTTAAAAACTGTAATCTTCGGGGGAGGATCTCAAGTAAAACTTTATCGCTTTATGATCTAAAACCTAATAGCCTTACCCTTAATTATTCCCAGTCGGATGGCACTATTGATATCCACTCAATAGAGATCCTGCTTTATGGGGGGATTATTTCTGCAAATGCTAAACTTGATTTGACTTCGGAAGGTATGCCTTATTCTGTAACATTTGATGCACAGAAGATTAAACTAGAAGAATTAAGAAAGGATATCGCCGCGACAAAAAATCAGGATATCGCCGGGCTTCTTAAAGTCCAATGTAAATTAAATGGGCTTTCAGGTGATTTTTCCAAATTAGAAGGTTTAGGCCAAATTCTTGTTTCGGAAGGCAGGCTTTGGCAGTTGGATTTGTTTAAAGGGCTTGGAGCTATGCTTTTTTCTAAGGATTTCTCAAAAATTATTTTTAGTGAAGGCTCCTGCACTTTTACTATCAAAGATAAATATATTTCTACCGAAGATCTTAAGTTAAAGAGCAGCATTGCGAATCTAACAGGGAATGTGAAAATAGGTTTTGATAGTAGCATTGATTCGTCTTTAGATGTAGAGGTGTTTAGCGACATGGTCCCTTTAACCGGGACATTCAAGGATGTAACTACGGCAATCGTAGGAGAAGCAGGGAGGTTTGGTGTCATAAAGATTACCGGTACATTGAAAGAGCCGAAATATAAATTTAAGGCAGCGGTTGCGGATATAATCAAAGGAATAAAAAATGTATTCTTTGGAAAATAGGGACACATCCCATAATTATAATTTAAAACAAAAAATAGGATGTTTCCCTATTAATGTTGACAAAATTGATAAGCCGCGTTAATATTAATATAAATCATTGCTACTTTTTATGAAAGGAGAAATATATGTTTGGTAGAAAGCTGTTCGTAGGTTTCTTTGTTGCATTGTTTTTGTTTTCATTTTCTTATGTTTTAGCAGAACCTGCAGAGAGAGTAATAGCTAAGGATGATGCGATAACTTTAGCAATGTCTGAAGCTACCCAGTCAAAAGTGCAAGAAGAAGAATTGTCTGAGGATTCAGGACAAAGATCATATCGCCAGCAGTTAAAAACTATTATTAAAGAAGAAACCGAAAGTGAGGAAGCGGCGATGCCTCAAGAGGTGGATTCTTATGTCCGTTTTATTCCTAAGAAAACAGTAAAAGCCATGGATGGAAAAGTTGGTATTACAAATGCCGCAACAGAATATTCTTATGATTGGAAAGCTTTTGGAAAGATCCCGGTTGAATTCGCATTAGGAAGCGGTTATATAGG
The DNA here is from genome assembly GCA_028715415.1 of Candidatus Omnitrophota bacterium. NCBI lineage: Bacteria > Pseudomonadati > Candidatus Omnitrophota > Candidatus Omnitrophota bacterium. The sequence goes on from JAQURX010000014.1 coordinate 20,196, forward strand.
AATAAATGAATCTGTCCAGCAGGTATCTTTACCAAGCCAGCTTACCCGCCTTTCAATGGGGGCTGAGGTTACGCTGCCAGTCCTTGTTGTGGATAAAACGTATGTAAGGTTTGGGCTTTCTCCTACTTTTCTCGCAGATGGTTGGGATTATGCCGCAGCTGATTTTCGCCTGCTCGGAAGATGTTTTTTGATAAATCAGCCAAACGATAAGTGGGTTTTTATTGCAGGTGTTGCCGTTTTTCCTGAGACTAAAAACAGGATTGTGCCCATAGCAGGCTTTATCTATAAGCCCAATGATAAATTAACATTTAATATTATGCCTGACAGGCCATATGTTTCATATTTATTGAATAAGAAGTTGACGGTTTTTGTTGAGGGTGGATCTGCTGGGGGAGAGTATGTTGTAGATATGGATAATCAGCATACTAATGTTAAGCTTGATTATAATGAATTACATGCCGGCCTTGGATTAAAATATAAAGTAAATAAATTTGCAGAATGCTCGCTCTCAAGCGGTAGTGTTTTCAATCATAACCTGGAATACAGGGAATCTCTTGGTAAAGTTGCGATAAAGAATGGTATGTATACCGAGTTTAGGGTAGATCTTAGAATATAACTTTTTAAAATTAATTCATGGCCCAGCCTTTTTCAATTAAATAAAGTTTAATTGTAAAGAGGCTGGGTTTTTAAGTGGATAAAATTGTTAAAACTATAAAGCTGATAGAAAAATCAATCCATAAATTTACTATTCCTTCCGTAACCCTTGTTTCAAGAAAGAACGATCCTTACCGAGTATTGATTTCCTGTATATTAAGCCTGCGCACAAAAGATAAGGCTACAGTTGAAGCAACGCATAGATTATTTAAGGTTGCAGATAGCCCTAAAAGTATGGTAAAATTATCTCAATTGCAATTACAAAAGATAATCTATCCGGTTGGTTTTTACCGTAATAAGTCCAAGGCTATCTTGGATTTAAGTAATAAGATTATCAATGATTTTAATAGCAAGGTTCCTTCTAATATAGAGGATTTGCTTTCTTTAAGGGGCGTTGGTAGGAAAACCGCAAATTTAGTTTTAGGACTGGGGTTTAAAATCCCGGCAATTTGCGTAGATACACATGTGCATAGAATATCAAATCGGTTAGGGTGGGTGAAAACAAACAATCCCGAAGAAACCGAAGAAGCGCTTAAAAAGATTATCCCGGAAGCTCTTTGGATTAGTTTAAATACTACGCTTGTTACTTTTGGGCAAAATTTGTGCGTTCCAATTTCTCCATATTGCAGCAGATGCAATGTGTTTAGGCTTTGCAAAAGAGTAGGTGTTAAGAAATTTCGCTAAAAGTAAAGGAGTCAAAAATGCAGCCGAATAAGTTTTTACTTCGCGATGATGAAATCCCTAAACAATGGTATAATCTTGCCGCGGACCTTCCGACTTCACCTCTTCCTCCTTTAGGGCCTGATGGAAATCCTGTTAAACCCGAGTTACTCGCAAAAGTTTTTCCCATGAATTTGATTGAGCAGGAAGTTTCTACCCAGCGCTGGATTGATATTCCGGAAGAAGTATTGGAAATCTTAATGCGTTGGAGGCCGGCTCCACTGCGTAGAGCCGTGTATCTGGAGAAATATCTTAAAACACCCGCACATATTTATTATAAAGATGAAAGTGTAAGCCCTCCCGGAAGCCATAAGCCGAATACCGCGGTAGCGCAAGCATGGTATAATAAAAAATTTGGTATAAAAAAGTTAACTACTGAGACAGGTGCTGGCCAATGGGGCAGTGCGCTTGCCTTTGCCTGTAATTTAATCGGGCTTGAATGCAAAATTTACATGGTGCGTATTAGTTTTGACCAGAAGCCATTACGCAAGATTATGATGCAGGTTTGGGGAGGGCAATGTATTGCAAGCCCCAGCAATCAGACAAAAGCAGGAAGAGAAATCCTAAAGAAGACTCCTGATACCCCGGGAAGTTTAGGAATGGCAATAAGCGAGGCAGTAGAAGAAGCAGTAGGAGATGAATCGGGGCAGACAAGGTATTGTTTAGGGAGTGTTTTAAATCATGTATTATTGCATCAGACGATAATCGGCCTTGAAGCAAAAAAACAGTTGAAATTAGCCGGTGAAAAACAAGCTGATGTTGTGATTGGTTGTGTCGGAGGAGGAAGCAACTTTGCAGGCCTTGCCTTCCCATTTGTTCTAGATAAGATTAACGGCGCAAGGATCGAGATTATTCCTACAGAACCAACTGCATGCCCGACTATGACACGCGGGCCTTTTGCGTATGACTATGGTGATGTGGCAGGGTTTACCCCGCTTCTTGCCATGCATACTTTAGGGCATAATTTTGTCCCAGCTCCTATCCATGCGGGCGGGCTTCGTTATCATGGAGTTGCTCCCCTTGTCAGTCAGACGATTGTAGAAGGGTTATGTAAGCCGCGTGCGTATGACCAGATTAAATGCTATGAATCAGCGATACTCTGGGCAAGGACCGAAGGCATGATTTGCGCACCTGAAACAAGCCATGCTATTGCCGGGGCAATTGATGAAGCAATTAAAGCCAAAGAAGAAGGAAAAGAAAAAGTTATTTTATTTAATTATAGCGGGCATGGCCTTATGGATTTACTAGGTTATGATAAGTTTATTTCAGGCCAATTATCAGAATATGCGCTTCCCGATGATGACCTTGAGCGATGCATGGAGGCAATCGGGAAATTTCCTAAGGCAGCGAAAAGAAAAACAGGCAAATGGTAAAAGATGTATAAATTAAAATTAATCATTTTAGTTTTCGCTATGCAGGCATTCGCTATTGTGGATTTTGTTTATGCAGATATCTTGTACCTTAAAAATGGCAGGATTATTGAGGGTTTGGTAAAGAGTGAGGACAAAAATTCAATTGAATTGGATGTTTATGGCGGGTTAGTTAAGTTTTCCAAGAGTGAAATAAATAAAATAGAGAGGTCTTCTTCTAAAGAGGCAGTTGGAATACGCCAGAAATGGGAGAGGCAGGCTATTGATTATAAGAATAAGATGATTAAGCTGCAGTTTGAAGAGGAACATAAGCCGAAAACAGTAGCTTTTACCCAGGATACTAATAGTATCCTGGTGCGGGTGACCTTGAACAAAAAAGTAGAAGCGTCATTAATCCTTGATACAGGGGCTTCGGTTGTTCTTTTAAGGAGCAGCGTTGCCAAGAAATTAGGATTTGATTTAAATAAAATTATTCCTGATGCGAAAGTTTCGCTTGCTGACGGAAAACAAGTAAGCGCTAAGCGCATTATTTTAGATAAAGTAGAAGCTCAGGGAGTGGAAGCTAAGAATGTGGAGGCGATGGTTATGCTGGGAGAGGGAGTTTCTTTCCCGGAAGATGGATTGCTTGGGATGTCTTTTTTAAATAAATTTAATTTTAAAATAGACCAGAAGAGTAAGAGTTTGATTCTTGAGAAGTTATATTAATTTTCGCTGTAGTTAAAAATTACTGGAGGGCTCATGGCAGAAAATAAGCAGGATAAAGTAATTAAAGAGCAGTTAGTGCTGCAGGAATTAGGGCAAAACCCTTTTCAAAAATTTAATACAGCCTTTGCTTTGATGAGCATTATCCCTTTTTTGGTCTTTTTCTGGATTTTGGGGGCTAAGCTTTTTAACATCAATGTTTTTGTCGGGGATGTAGGGTTATTTTTATTCGTCTCGCTTGTAGTTTCAGTAACTGGTTTTGCGATGGGGTATAGGATTATAAAAAACATTTTAAATATGATTATTCTATACGCTGCCCAGAAAAAACAAAGCGATGCATTAAAATCCACATTTGTGGCTAATGTTTCTCACGAGTTAAAGAGCCCGCTTGCCATAATTAAAATTAATACTTCGGCGATGATTGACGGAGTGCTAGGCGCAGTAAGCGAGCCTCAGGGTAAACAGCTAAGGCTTTGTAGTAGCATGATTGACCGGATGAGTGGTCTAATTAATGATTTGTTGGATGTTTATAAAATAGAGGCAGGATTGGTTGAATTGAAATTGCAGCAGTTTGATTTGGAAGCGTTATTGGATAAGCAAATTAAGACATTTGAGCTTGCCGCAGCCAATAAGCGCATAAAGATAAATACGGAATTAAAAGATAAAGAATTAACCTTGTGGGTTGATGAAGCGAGAATTACCCAAGTGCTTACAAACCTTATGAGTAATGCGGTTAAATACACCCCTGATGACGGGACGATTACTTTAAGAGCATTTCCTACTTGGGAGTTTATAAGATTTGAGATTATGGATACTGCGAATAAGATTCCTCCGGATAAATTTAATACGATTTTTGATAAATTCCAGAGGCTTGATACAAAGAAAGAAGGCACTGGCCTTGGGCTTGCAATTACCAAAGATATTGTTGAATTGCATAAGGGTAAGATTTGGGTTGAAAATAACACTGGGCCGGGAAATAAATTTATCGTTATCTTACCGCGCGATCCGAGAGAAAAAGAAAAGAAGGGAAAGAAAAAGAATAAATGAAAATCAAGCTAAGAAATACCGAGATTGTAGTTACTAAAGCCGGGAGAGAAATAGTTTCGGGTAATCCTCAATTTACGAAACATAAAGCGGGATTTAATGAAAATTTAATCCGTAGCTCGGTAAGAGAAGTTCTAAAGAAGGCTGAAAACAAGAAATCAAAGTTAGTTTTGTTTACGGCTTTCGCGGATGACAATAATAAACTTCCAACTCTGGCCACTGCTAAAATTTTAGCACAGGAGTTTTACAGGCATCTTCGCCTGGGAAAATCAAATATTAAAAAGATTTCCATTTCTTGCGTTGGCAAGAATACTCTTAAGATTTTTGATAAAGGGGTAGTTGCTTATTTAAAACATGCTACAGAAGTGTTGCAATATGGGCCATTTGTTACGGTGGATGCGATAATTGAAATTAACGGTAAAATTGTTGTTATTGAAAGAAGTAATCCTCCTTTTGGCTATGCGCTTCCCGGAGGATTTGTTGATTATGGCGAGAGCCTTGAAGATGCTGTAACAAGGGAGGCAAAAGAAGAAACCGGGCTTAAGCTGCTAAATTTAAAACAATTCCATACTTATTCTAATCCGTATCGCGACCCGCGATTCCATACAATTGGCACAGTCTTTACCGCAAAAGGAAAAGGAAAGCCTAAAGCAGGGGATGATGCCTGTGGTTTAAGGTTAGTCAGCCCCAAAGAAATCGGGAAACTTACTTTTGCTTTTGATCATAAGAAAATTATTCAGGATTATTTAAAAACTAGAAAAATCGCCTAGTTTTTAACCTTCCCGTAACTGTTTTTCCGCGTCAACCACATCGCGTTTAATTACCCGGATAGTTTCTCTGATTTTTTCTTTTAAAATGCGGGAGGCAACCGGTGCGTCGCTAACTTCCCTTAATATTTGGATACTCATACGGAAATAGCGCACTACTTCGCCTTCGTCTGTATCGGTGAGCCTTAAGATTTTATCAAAAGTTGTCCCTCTTAGCCAGGCTTCCATTACCGGGCTTAAATGAAAATAGGGGATTTTGCTAAAAGGGTAAATTTTATACCGTTCTTCTTTATGCTTAATTTTATCAAATACATCTTCACAAACTCTTTTTATGTTGCGGCTTGCTTTTGAAATCCCCAGCGGCATGCGTTGGTTTTTTCTCGGCTCAAATACACAGGCAGCAGCAACAACGCCTAATCCAAATTCATCTAATTGCTCTAATATATTTTCATCATAAAGTTCAGAAAGGATTAATTCGTATCCGTGCACTGTCTTGGCAAATTGGCCTTTTTGGGTTAAAGTTGAGTTGGAAATGTAGTTCATTTCTTTTAAAAGTTTTAATTTTGCTTCCAAAAGGCGCAGAGCTTCCCGCTGGTCGTTTTTTCGCGATTGGTAATAATGGAGAGATAACGGGTAAACCTTAAAAAGATCTTCTTTATATTTTTCGTAGAGATTAAGGATTGTTGCATATGAGGTATTTAGCTGGCTTCTGATCTCCTCTGGTTTTCCAAAAATAATACGCTTTACGTCGTCACTGTTAATTTTATTTAGATTTACCCGCGTATAAACAAAGCCTTCTTTATCAATCCCGCGCCTTCCAGCGCGTCCAGCCATCTGATAGAAGTCGCGTGTTTTTAGGTTTCTAACAAAATGCCCGTAGAATTTTCTTAGATCGTCAAAACAAACCGAGCGGCTGGGCATATTTATGCCAAGCGCAAAAGTTTCTGTAGTAAAAATTACTTTTATAAGGCGGCTGGTAAAAAGCCTTTCAATGACTTCTTTAAGCGTTGGAAGCATGCCTGCATGGTGAAAAGCGATTCCTTTTTGAATAAGCGGGAGCATTTCATGTGCAGAGCGCTCATGTTTTAAATCAAATCTTTCGCAAAGCGAATCAAATAAATCCATTATTTGCGTTTTTTCTCTTCCATCAAGAAAGTTGTAGTTAAGTAATTCAGAGGCGAGATCTTCAGCCCTTCTTCTCCCAAAGACAAAATATATTGCCGGAAGGCCTTCTTTCTGGCGCAGGTAATTAATCAGGGTTGTTAGTTTGTTGAATCTCCCGCCAAATTTTAATCTTTTAAGCCGGTCGGCATTATCAATAATTTCATTCTGGCATTGAAAGAAGAAGTGTAAAGGCACAGGGCGCTTTTCTTCAGTTACAATCTGCACGGGTTTATTGTGGATTGATTCAATCCAACTGGCAAGCTGTTTTAAATTTGGGATGGTTGCGGAAAGCCCGAGCAGGTTCATGTGTTTAGGAAGGAAGATCAGGGATTCCTCCCAGACAGTGCCACGTTCAGGATTATCAATGTAATGGATCTCATCAAATATTATCCACGAATATTTATCTAAACTACCCAAATCATCAAGAATTTTGTTACGGAATATCTCCGTAGTCATTATTAAAACCGGCGCTTCAGGGTTAATTGATACGTCTCCGGTTAGGATGCCGATATTTTCTTTAAATTGATTCTGAAAATCACGGAATTTTTGATTGGAGAGCGCTTTGATTGGAGCAGTATAAATTACTCCGACTTTATTCTCCAGAGAAGAAAGGATTACATGTTCGGCAATCGCGGTTTTTCCTGCTCCGGTGGGGGCGCTTACAATTACAGAATGCCCATTATTTATATGGTCTATTGCTTCTTGTTGAAAACGGTCGTAGATCATGTTCAATGAGCAGACAACTTACGGAGCAGCTTCTTACGTCAAATAGCGACGTAAGTTGTAGCCCCTTAGGGCGTCTGCGAATTAATCCCTGATATTTTTTAAATGTGGGTTAATTTCAAAACATTCCCTGGTTCAAAAAATATCAGGGAGAGTTTACACGCACAAATTACCTTTTACTTTACTTCGTTCCGTAAGTTGTGGCCTCACTTATTATATTCTAAAAGAGTTGATTTATCTAATAAAAATAGTAAAATTAACCTATGGGTTATGAAGTGGCTTTAAATAAAGCTTGGGATGAGTTATCCCAATTGACGAAGGATAAGCAAACTGCGGTAAAATTCTTAGCTGATGAATATTCCGTTGATTTTTTAAATAAAAAAGTCTTGTCTTTATCCTGCAACGTCCCCGCAAAAGACTTTTCCGCAATTTTAATCCTGCATTATTTGGAGCAAAAAATTAAGGGCTTGCCGAGAGTAACAGGCGAATGGCTGACTTTTAGAGAGCTCTCAGGCATAGAAGGATATTATCCCGCTTTTAAAAAACGCTCCATTGACCCGATAGTGAGAAAATATGGCTCAAACCCCAAAGGTATTTTATCGGCGATTGAAAAACTTCCGGCTAAAAAAGCTGAAGAAGCGGAGATGGGTATCGTCGTAAATGCCTTTGAAGATGTCCCTGTTTTAGTTAAAGTTTGGGGAGGGGATGATGAATTTGGGCCTGATGCGAATATCTATTTTGATAGAAGTGTGATTAAAATATTCCCTACTGAAGATATTGTGGTATTAGCTGGCATTGTGGCAAGCTCAATTTAAAAGGAGAAGTATGAGAAATTATTTAAAGATCGTGATTTTCTTAGTGGTTTGTTTATTTAGTTTTGGTTTTAGTTCTTGCGATAAAGATAAAGAAGGCTTGGTTTATGATTCCGAAAAAGGTAAATTTACCATGCAGCTGGGGGAAGATTATAACTACTCTGATATTCTTGTGACAAGAGTTGTAGATGGAGATACTTTGGTGCTTGCAAACGGAGAGCGGGTGCGGTTAATCGGCATTGATACTCCTGAAATACATGAATCAAAGAAATTATATAAAGATGCCCAGCGTTCAGAACAAGATGCTTCAACAATAAAGAAATTAGGGATGCGCTCATTTGAATTTACAAAAAATCTAGTTGAAGGCAAGCGCGTAAGCCTTGAATTTGATGTTGAAAGGCATGACCGGTATAAGCGCTTGTTAGCATATGTATATTTAAAGGATAGTAATGTTTTTGTTAACGCGGAGATTGTCAAAGAAGGCTATGCTTCTTTAATGACTTATCCTCCGAATGTGAAATACGCGGATTTGTTTGTGAAATTATACCAGGAAGCGCGGGAAAACCGAAGAGGGCTTTGGGGAGGGCGTTAGAAGTGGGGTTTCGAAGAATATCAACAAAGATGATTGGAGAATTGTTGCTTGAACGGCACGCTATCACGCCTCAACAGCTTGATAAAGCACTTCAATTCCAGAAAGAGAATGGCGGGTATTTGAGCCAGAGCCTTATTTCATTGGGTTTTACTAAAGAGGAAGATATTGCGAATTGTTTGGCAGTCCAATATGATTTTGCGTATATAGAATTAGACAATTATAGCATACCAGATGAAGTCTTAAAAAGTATCCCTCTTCAATTTATAAATATTTATTCTCTCTTGCCGGTTTATAAGAAGATGAATTGCCTAACTGTGGTAATGGCAGACCCTTTGAACGATGGTGTAATTGATATGCTTAAACAGATTACAAAATGTGAAATTATTGCCGCTATTTCTACTTATAGCCAGATAAGGCGCTCAATCAATAAATATTTTGGTGAGGAGCTAAATAAGATTGTTTCTAAGGTGGATGGAATTGATCTATTAAAAGAGAATATCGCTGATTCTTATGTACAGGTAAAAGGTTATGAGGGAAGAGGACGCAGGAAGTTTAAGAGGTTAGATGTTGATTTGGATATGGCATATTTCCTAGGAAAAAATATGTTTTCCGCTAAAATAAAGAATATTGGTTTAGGGGGATTGGCTTTTGTAGGAGATTTGTATCTTCCGATTGACCAAACTCTTTATACTACAATAGCTTGCAAGCTTGCTTTAAAAAAGCTAATTATCAATACAGTAGTGCAGATAGTAAGGCTAGAGAAGATCCGCGAGGTTGAAATGGTTGATTCATGTGAGATTACCCGCTGGAAGTATAAATTCGCAGGGTTTTTTAGTTTTATAGCTGATGATGAAAAACAAAAACTCGCTACTTTCTTAAAAGAGAATATAAAAAACAATAATCAGAAATTGATTAGGCTTTTTTTGATTTTTTTCTTATTCCTTTTTTCTGTATCTCCGGCATTATTTGCACAAACTCCTCCTCCCGGCCAGGATGTTGGAGCACAAGGTGAACGTTTTAAATCAGATATCCAGCTGCAAAAAGAAAGAGTTGAGAGAAAAGAAACCAAGGCTCCAAAAATAGAAATTGAAGAACCAAAAGTAGAGAAGCCGACTGTAAGCGAAGCTGTTTCTTTTGAATTAAAAGATGTGGTAATTACCGGAGCTACAATATTTAAGCCGGAAGATTTCCGCCCCATTTATCAGCAATTCATAAATAAAAAAGTTAATTTTAAAGATATAGAATTTATCATTGAAAAAATAAAAGCAAAGTATAAGAAAGAAGGTTATCTTACTACTACAGTTTATCTTCCTGAGCAGGATATAAAAGAAGGCAGGATTGAAATAAGGGTTGCAGAAGGAAGAATGGGGCACTTAACCATTGAAGGGAACAAATGGTTTTCTTCTGAATTAATAGAAAAATATTTTCACGTAAAAAAAAATGAAATTCTAAATATTAATAAGCTTCAAAGGGACGCCTTAAGGTTAAACCGAAATTCGGATCTGGAAGTTAAGACAATAATTTCACCCGGGAAAGAGGCTCTCGCCTCAGATATAACTCTTAAAATAAAAGATAAATTCCCCTGGCATTTTGGAATTAGTTCTGATAACCAGGGAACGCGTTTAACGGGAAAATATAGAGGGTTATTTTCCTTGCGCAGTACAAATGTTTCAGGGGCAGGGGATTCCTTATATTGGAGCAATCTTTTTAATTCGCGGACATTTGGCGAGTCGTTTAGTTATAATCATCCAATTGGCACTTATGGCACAAAATTCGGTATTGATTTTACATACTTTGATATGAAGTTATGGAAAGAATATAAATCTTTTGACATAACAGGCAACTCTCAGATTTATACTCCCCATATTAACTGGGAACTTGCTTTAAAAGATAATTTCGAATCTTATCTTAACTTAGGTATGGATTTTAAGAGTATTAAAAAGCACACGCTGGGAGTAATTACTGCCAGCGACCAATTACGTACACCTTTTTTTGGTTTTAATTTCTCTAAGACAGATGCTTTTGGAGGAGGAGGGCAAACTAGTTTTAATCCGAAATTTAATTTTAGCACAAGTAGTTTCTTGGGAGCATCCCATAGAAATCATCCTACTTCAAGCCGTGCCGGGACAGGCGGGTTCTTTTTTAAATATGAGCAAAGCATAAGCCGTATTCAAAAGCTGCCATTCGGAAGTTATTGCTTGTTACGTTCACAGTTTCAGATCCCCAGCCATACATTGCCATCTGTAGAGCAATTTCAGTTAGGTGGCGCTAATTCTGTGCGCGGTTATCCGGAAGGTGATTATCTGGCGGATATCGGAGGCAATTTAAATTTTGATTGGGTTTTTCCAAATTATTTAATTCCTAAAGATTGGAAATTGAAGTATTCCGATCTGCCCTTACAGCGCCAGATTGAACCTGTGGTTTTTATTGACATGGGAGGCGGCCAGCTAAAAAAAGTTATCCCGGGAGAAAAATATAAGAGGTTCTTAGTTGGCGTGGGGGGAGGTTTAAGGATTCATCTTTTAAACACTTTATTTGCTAGGCTTGAATGGGCTAGGCGCATTGGTGACCGGCCAACTTCCAGCTCCGGGCCATCTACATTCCACTTAACCTTCCAGTCAGAGTTCTAGAAAAAGTTGATTTTGTTATTAAATTGTTGTATACTTTTATTATAGTAACATACGTTCTTTCAATATGTTAAGTTGATTTTGAAAAAGGCAAACTATCTGAAAAGATAGGGCGCAAAGCTATTAGGATCTAATTCTAGCGGGGTTCCGTAGAGATGATTGCCAGCTGCCGAAATACAAAAAAATAATTTGGTGGAAGCAAGTTATTCATTCAAACCCCCGTTAGTTCTCTTAGGTAGAATAAACGTGGGTTTTTTATTTTAGAAGGGCTAAAACTTATTGATTCCTAAGCATTTAAGAATATTTAGCGCAAAATGGGTCTATAGAGAAATGAAAAAAAATTTAACCATAATTATATTGATTTTTGTGATAATACATTTTGTTTCTCTCCCGCTTTTTGCACTCCCTGAAGGCCAAGTTGTGGAATCAGGGAGTGTTGTCTTTGATCAGCCCAATGCCACAACCCTAAACATTACCGCAAGCGATAAATCAATCATCAATTTTAATACTTTTAATATTGGCCAAAACGAAACAGTAAATTTTTACCAGCCGAATTCTTCTTCAACAGTTTTAGGTAGAGTTTTAGGGGCAGGCGCCAGCAATATTAACGGCTCACTTACCGCAAACGGGATTCTTTTTTTAACCAACCCAAACGGATTTAATTTTGGCCCTCAGGCAAATGTGCAGGTTAATTCATTAATTGCCTCAACGCTTGAAATATCAACAAATAATTTTATCAATGGAAATTATATTTTCAACCACAGAGAAAACGCTGCTTATGCCCGTATAATCAATGAAGGAATTATTGAAGGAAATAATATCGCACTTGTAGCAAGCGCTGTTAAGAATACCGGAGTAATCCTTGCTAAAGCTGGCACTGCTCATTTAGCATCAGGAGACAAAACAACCATTACAATTGATAATCGCGGTTTGATCCAGGTTGAGATTAATGAAAAGACAAGCGGCAAGGTTTATGATTCCAATGGTGTTGCTTTAAAGGATGCAGTAGCAAACTCAGGAACGGTTGAAGGTGCACAGGTATATATGAGCGCAAAAACCGCCAGTGATATTTTTGAGAACGCAGTTAACCAAACTGGTATTATAAAAGCAAATGGCCTTGTTAATGAGAATGGCATAATAAGAATAGTTTCCAATGAAAAGATTAAACTTTCTGGAAGCCTTACTGCAGATAAAGGAGAGATAAAAGTATCTTCCGAAAAATTTGTTAACGTTAGCGCTGAATTAAATATTTCCGCGGCTACTGCTGAAATAAATTCAGATAAAGATTTATTGGTTGATGCTAATATAACTAATGATTCGGGAGATTTGCATTTATTTGCGGATTATGATGGGGATGGTGTAGGAGAATTTACGCAGTCAACCGGGGAAATTTATGCTAAAGATTCTGGCGATGTTTATATTGATGGCTCTGGGGTAATGACCTTAAATAAAATTAAAACAGATTTAGGCGCAATTAAGATAGGAACTCTTAGAGCTCCGAGTAGTATTTCCGGTAAGCCGCATTATATCCATACAGTAGGAGATTTTGAATTTGACTCAAGCAGTGATGGAGCGATTACTACGACAAGAGGAGATGTTTTAAGGTTTAATCCTTTAGGCTCTCTAGTTATTGAGGCAATAAATGGGGCAATAAAGTTCCTTGAAGGTGTAGTAATCAATGTTGCCCAAGCGGAATTTATTGGAAACAGCCTTTTTGTTAACACTATTTCTTCTTCAGTTACCTTCTATAAGAATATCGGAGATTTTAATATTACAAGCTTTAGTACTACCGATGATTTAGCGACCTTAGAAGGAGAAGATGTTAAGGTAACCTATCTAAAGAGCAATGATGTTACATTAAAATCAGATAATTCAGTTAATTCAACCCCCGGAGTTATTATTCAAGCTCCAGAGGTAAGAGTTATTGCTCAAAAATTCGGCTCAATTGAAACACCTCTTAATATTAAATCTCCTTTAATTTACTTAGAGAGATTACATGGCGCAATTGAAATTTTGGAAAGTTCAGGCATTGGGACAAGTGTCATGTTAAGAGGCCCCCCGGATGGCTTTGGCGCAATTATATATAACCACGATACAAATCTCACCCTTAAAGCCGAAGTAGTCCGCCTAATTGGAACGGATTCTATCCAGTTATACGGGAATATTACTTTCTCTAGTCTTGAATGTACCATTCCAAATAAAGAAATCTATTTTGAAGCAGGGAAAACTTATACCATTACTGGAGTTTTTCATTTTAGTGGCAAGCTGGAAGATGACGGCACTATATCTTACATACACCTCAAGTCTTCAGAAGATGGCGTCAGGTGGTTTATAGACCCACAAGGTGCCCATGAGCTTTCATATGTAAGAGCTGAAGATTCCTATAACCTTGATCCAAGGCTTATTTTAGGTACATCCCTTGACCACGATGCTAATAGCTACAACTGGGATGCTCCTCGTTATTGGTTAGGAACAACTTCTACCTCATGGAATAATACTCTTAATTGGTCTGCTACTGATGGAGGAGCTGGTGGTGCAGGCGTGCCTACCAGTGCCGATGATGTGTATTTTTCTTCCACCAGAAATAACGCATGTTCAATTGACACTACTGCTGTTTGCTTGTCGTTTACCATTGGAGACTTATACACCCAGACGGTATCAATGGCAGCTGGATCATCGCTTGCTGTAACAAACGATCTTACCTTAACTGGTTCTGGAGCACTTTCTCCTGCAGGGCGTCCGATAAGCGTTGGCGGTAATTGGACTGTAGGGGCAAATGGCGTCTTTACACGCGGTACCAGCACAGTGACTTTTAACGGCACAAACGCTGTTAATCCGCAGCAGATTAATTCAGGTGGCACTACTGCAGCAACTAAAACCTTCTATAATATTATCATTAATAATACCGGTGCAGGAGTAAAGCTTGTTACGAATAGTCTTACTCAGTCTACCGGAGGCACCCTTACTATGACCGCAGGTACACTTGATTTAAACGCTCTTACTTGGACATTAGGAGCCGACCTTTCAGTTACAGCCGGGACCATCGCCATAGGGACAGGCTATTTAGACTGTGCTAGTTATGATTTAACCGTAGGAACAGGAGGCACTGTTACTATCGGCACAACAGGTACCTTGAGAGTTACGGATTTTAGTGTTACAAATACTGGGATTTTTACCTGTACAGGCAATGCTACTCTTAATATACTTGGCAATGTTGTTATTACAAGCTCCGGTTGGTCGGCGGGGAATTCTACTATATATATGAAATCAACAACACAAACTATCAATGCTTCCCAGGCAATATATAATTTACATGTTAATTGTAACGATAGAAGTTCTAATTCTTTAACCATTGTTACTAACGATTTAATTTGTAATGGCGATCTACTCTTTGAGGATGAGGATGCCAATACTTATATTGATACAAATTCCAAGAATTTGACTGTTTATGGCACGATTACCTTGAATTGGGATGGTATTATACGCCTTAACGCGGCAAGCGCGCCTTCTACTCTTACTATAGGTAATGATATGGTCTTTATTTCTGTGCATGGCACTCCTCATGTCCAACTATACAACAGCACAAATACTATTTCTATAGTTGGATACGGCGGCTTAAGAACAATACCCGAGACTATTACAGGCCTTGATAATAATAAGCAGGTAACTTTGAATAATATAAGTTTAACTACCGCCCAGACTCTAACTGGTTCTTCAGCTATAACATTAGCTGGTAGCGCTACGTTAGCAGGGATAACCTTAAACGGTGCTACTGCCACATTGAATGTCGGCGCACAAACCTTAACCATGACCGGAAATCTTCTTGTCACAACTGGCATAGTAACCATCACAAGCGGCGGATCTATTGCTTTAGGATCTAATAGCTTTACTAATTCAGGCGGCACAGGAGTTACTTCAGCAGGTACAATTACTTGCGGTGCTTTTACTTCTTCAGGCACATTTGCAAATAATGCGGGTAGTGCTATTAATGCTTCAGGTAATGTCGCTATATCAGGCACATTCTCTACTCCTGCCAATAACACCTTAACTATGACCGGAGCAGGAACAACGCTTAATGCTTCAGTAGGTATTGGAAATTTACAGATTAATAACGGAGCAAGCGTTTCGATATCTACCAATAACTTATCAATAGGCGGCACATTAGTAATAGGCCAGGGTACAGGCGGCACAAGCTGTTCGTTGGATACTAACTCAAAGAATCTTACAGTTGTAGGTACTACCACAGTAAATAGCGAAGGAGTATTAATACTTACTGCAGGGGCCGCTACTTCGACAATGACATTTACGGGCGATTTTACTAATTCGGGTATAGTTAGGGTAGTTGATGTTAGTAATGCTAGAACATCTTTAGTAGGAGCAACTGGCGCGTTAAGGAATTTCTCTGGTAATGGCCTTACTTTTAATAGCAGGATTATTAATTTGAATAATATTAAATATAATCCGGCATTTACTCCTGCTTCAAGCGAAGGGGCAATTTTAACTGGTAATTGCACATTTGCTTCTGTAATTACTCTTAATGGAGGTTCTGTAAATACAGGCAGTTATACCTTAACTGTTCAGAATACAATTACAATTAATTCTGGCACTATTCTTACTTCTGGAGGAATAATCGATGCCGGAACAAACACTTTTTCTTTGCTAGGGGGAACAGTCCAATCAGGTGGCACAATTATTTGCGGTGACTTTATATCTAGTGGCGGAAATTATGTTAATAACTCTGGGTCTATTATTAATTCAAGTGGTAGTGTTACGATTACCGGTACATTTACTACTCCGACTAATAACACTTTAACTATGACAGGTGCTGGTAAAACAATTAATGCTTCGGCCGGTATTGGTAATTTAATTATTAACTCAAGCGGTACAGTTAGTGTCTCTACTAACGCTTTAAGTGTGGGTGGTAATTTAACTATTCAAGCAGGTATTTTTGATTCTGGCGGTTTGGCAATTAATGTAACGGGTAATTGGAATAATAGCGGAGGCACCTTTACACATAGTAATAATACTGTTACTCTTAACGGTACCGCCCTGCAGACCGTTACCTCAAACGGCTCAAGTTTTAATATTCTAACCATCACTAACACCTCAACTGTCGGCGTTGCATTTGCTGATAGATTGCAGGTAGCAACATTAAATGCAACAGCCGGAGTTAAGAAATTAAGTTTTGCCGCAGCTTCTTCTGCAAGCCCGCATACAATAAGCACGACATTTAATATTGCAGGGTCCGCAGGAAATCTTTTAACCCTGGCTCCTTCAGCAAGCAATACTACTTGGTATATAGATGCGCCTACAAGTTCTGTCAGTTACGTAAGTGTTAGTTATTCTTCTGAAGCTTCAGGTAAACTTTTAACTGCAACAAATTCTACAGACGCAGGGAATAACGCTAATTGGATATTCCCGGGATATCTTAAAATTACCGGCACAGGCACAATGACAGCAGGGGGCTCTCAGATAATTACGATTACTGCTTATGATGGAAATGGCAATATCTCTACTTCATATTCCGGAGATAAGAATCTAATCTTCTCAGGTGCCAATAGTTCACCTAGCCCTGTTACAAGCCCGACTGCAACAAACAAGAGCAGCTCTGATACAAATTTTGGCTCAACAACAGTTGTAACATTTGCTAATGGAGTTGGTTCTTCAACTGTAAAATTATACAAGGCGGAAACTGCTTCTCTTGCTGTAACCGATGGAGTAATCAGCACAAGCCAGGATGCATATAAGCTAAGTGTTGTTGTTTCAGTAGGGGTAAAGAATCAATTAGTTTGGGCAACTCAGCCAACTCAGTCAGTTACCAGCGGTACAACCTTACCGGCATTTTCTATAGAAATTACTGATAGCTATGGCAATAGAACAACGGATAGTGATAATATTGCAATTACTGCGAGTTCTGGCTTATTAAATGGCTCAACTATGAAGTCCGCAGTAAATGGCTTAGCGACTTTTAATAATGTATCCGTGTTTACAGCGGGTAATATTACTTTAAAAGGCACAGCATCCGGGCTTACTTCTACTGCTTCTTCTAATCTGGTAACTGTTAATGGATCAGGCTCTGAATCACAAGGAGAGAGTGTTTTGTTTAGAGGTAGTTCCATAATGCCTCAGCCAATAATAGAATATATTGCGCCTCTTTCTTTTATTTATAACTATATATATGGCTACAAATAGAAAATAATTTATGGCTAAATAAATAATTTTTGTTAATATATATAGGTAAAGAGATAATTATCAACAAGATATAAGTTGGAGGAATGTATGTTAAAATATTCAACCGCAGGTGAATCACACGGGAAGGCTCTTCTTGCGATTTTAGAAAATATTCCGGCAGGGCTTAAGCTGGATATAGGTAAGGTAAATTATGAATTAAGGCGTAGGCAACAGGGCTATGGCCGTGGAAAACGTATGCAGATTGAAAAAGATGCAGCGCAGTTGATTTCTGGTGTCAGACATGGAAAAACTTTGGGAAGTCCAATTGGCCTATGTATCGAGAATAGAGATTTTAGTATAGAAAAATTACCTGATGTTGCTTGTCCTCGTCCGGGACATGCAGATTTAGCCGGAGTTTTAAAATACGGCTTTAAAGATGTGCGTAATGTTTTAGAGCGTGCTTCAGCGAGGGAGACTGCAGCAAGGGTTGCAGTAGGAGCAGTCTGCAAAATATTATTAGCTGAGTTTAAAATTGATATTTCTAGTAATGTTATGTTGATTGGCGGAGAATGTTCTCCGCAGTCAATGATGAAACAGATAATGAAAGCACAGGAAAATAAAGATACTGTAGGCGGAATATTTGAAGTTACGGCAGATGGAGTCCCTGCGGGGTTAGGTAGCTATACTTCAGCGGATAAACGTTTGGACGGAAGATTGGCTCAAAACATAATCTCAATTCCCGGGATTAAAGCAATTGGTTTTGGGTTAGGGTTTGGTTTTGCGCATCGTTTTGGTTCGCAATGCCATGATGCGATCTATTACTCTAAAAATAGCGGATATTCGCGCAAAACAAATAATGCCGGCGGTATTGAAGGCGGGATTTCTAACGGAGAAGAGATTGTTTTACACGCTTGCATGAAACCGATTGCAACTTTACTTAAGCCTTTAGATTCGGTTAATATAAATTCAAAAAAGAAAGCTAAAGCAACGGTTGAGCGTTCTGATATTTGTGCAGTTGAATCAGCTGCAGTTATCGCGGAATCCGGCATGGCGTTTGTCTTAGCGGATGCTTTGTTGGAGAAGTTTGGCGCGGATAATATAGACGATATAAAGAAAGCTTATAAAGATTACTTAAAAAGAATACGATAAATTTGTGTTAGATTTTACCACTTCTTTCGTCTATTGCAATAGGAGGGGGTGAAGATGGATAGTGAGATTCAGGTTAGCCGTATCCATAAGCTTGATGGAGAGTCAAAGACTAAAGCATTTGTGGATATCTCTTTGGGCGGTATAGTGGTTAAAGGCTTACGGATCGTTGATGGAGTAAACGGTTTGTTTGTCAGTATGCCGCGCCGCCAAGGCAAAGACGGAAAATGGTATAATACCGTTTATCCGGTTTCAAAAGAGATGCATCAAGAGTTAAGCGAACTGGTTTTAGCGGCGTACAAAGAATAGGGATTAGGGACACATCCTAAATAAGGATGTGTCCCTAAAAAGCATGAAAAATATTTATTTAGTTGGTTTTATGGCAACAGGCAAGTCTTCCGTAGGCAAGGAGCTTGCGGAAAGGAAAGGTTGGCAATTTGTTGACCTCGATGATTTAATTGAACTAAAAGAAAAACGCAGGATCTCGGATATTTTTACTAAGGAAGGCGAGGCATATTTTCGTAAAATAGAAAAAGAAACATTAAAAGAAGTTAGCAAGGAGAAGAAATTTGTTGTTGCCTGCGGAGGAGGAATTGTAATAAACGAAGAAAATATCAAAATAATGAAGGAAACCGGATTTATGGTTTGCCTGTCTGCTTCTCCGGAAGCAATATTAAAAAGAACCTCTGGGTGTGCGCATCGGCCGTTACTTAACGTTAAAGACCCCAAAAAACAAATTGATTTACTATTAAAATTACGCGCTCCTTATTATTGTAAGGCAGATAAGACAATTGATACTTCAAGATTATCAATTAAAGAGGTTGTTAATAAAATTATTAAATTGATTGGGAGAAAATAATGGTTAAGGATTTTTCTAAATTCATAATTCTTATAGTAGGTATAATATTGGCATTAGGTTTATTTTCTCTTGATGGTTTTTGCCAGTCTGCAGAGGACTACGTGAAAAAAGGGATGGATGCTGCCAAGAACGGGAATACCAGTGAGGCAGCTTCATATTTTAGTAAGGCAGCTGCTTTGGATCCTAAGTTAGCCGCGGCATATGCCGAAAGAGGGAAAGCCTTAAAAGAAAAAGGAGACTTAAACCAGGCGATTGAAGAATATAACAGGGCAGTAGCATTAAATCCAGGCCTTTCCTCTGGTTTTCAAGACAGGAAACGTTACTCCAATCCGACTATTGACGGTTTAACAAAAAAAATTGATTTAAGTATAGATTTAGGAGAAACGTATTATGAACGCGCAATCGCCTATTTCTACAGCGCAAAATATGAATTAGCATGGCAAGATGTGCTTAAAGCGCAAAATTTAGGATATACGGTTAATCCGGCTTTTGTCTCAGAGTTAAAAAAGGTCCTTGAAAGGAAAGATGACACTCAGAAGAAATAAAATTTCCTCTTTTGTTATTTTAGGGTTATTTATTTTATTTTTTTCAAGATCATTTGTTTGTTTTGCTCAGGAAGAAGTTTACCAGCTTTTTAAGAAAGGCCTTGATTATCTTGATGAGGCAAAATACGATGAGGCCTCTGATGAATTTATTAAGGCTATAGCTTTAAGTCCTCGCGACGCCTCGCTTTATTATAACCTTGGCCTGGCATATCATAGAAAAGGAAGACTCGACGATGCCATCATCAAATATTCAAAAGCGTTGGAGATTAATCCGGAATATACTGATGCTTTATATAACCGCAGGCTTGCTTATGAAGAAAGGGCTAGCCCTGAGCAGGCAATAGTTGACTACAATAGAATAATTGAAATTGATCCTGCTTATGCCGAGGCTTATTCTAACCGCGGAGTAGCTTTCAAGGATAAAGGAGATTTGAACCAGGCTATTGCTGATTACAATAAGGCGATACAAATTAACCCGAAGGTGGCAAACGCCCATTATAATCTGGGGCTTTCATTAAAGGCTAAGGGAGATTTTAAGGAGGCAATTTCGGAATTCAGCAAAGCCATAAAGCTTGAGCATGGATTTATTAAAGCCTATTACAATAGAGGCTTGGCTTATCAGGAAAGCGGTGATTTAAATAGGGCTCTTAGCGATTATGATAAGGCAATTTTGTTTGACCGAAATTATGCTGAAGCCTATAACAACAGAGGGGTAGTCTATTTTGATTTAGGAAAAATCGCATTGGCAATTTCTTCTTACAATAAGGCAGTGGAATTAAACCCGGATTTTTATTTAGCTTTAAATAATCGTGGAAACGCATATTATTCCCGGGGAAATATTGATTTAGCTATCTCCGATTATAGCAAGGCAATTGAAATCAATCCGCTTTATTCAAAAGCATACCTTAACCGCGCCCATGCCTATTTTGTAAAACAAAGATATACCTCGGCCTGGAAAGATGTACATATGGCTGAAAAATTAGGCAGTGCCGCTGATTCGGAGTTTCTCTTAACGCTTATACAATTATCCGGACAAAAGAAATAAAATGAATAGCCTTGAGGCACTTATTTCTCTAAATATGGTTTCCGATATCGGGAGCCAGCGCTTAGAAAGGCTTCTTGATTTATTCGGTAAGCCGGAGAATATTTTTGGGGCTAGCAAAGAAAAGCTGATGTTAGTGCCCGGAATAGGCGAAAAAATATCCGGAGAAATCACTTCTTTTAATACGGAAAATCTGGATAGAGAACTTACTTTAGCCAGTAAGCTTGGTTTAAAGATCGTAACTTTAGGCTGCCTTGATTATCCTGAGAGCTTAAGGAATATCCCTGGTTCGCCGCTTGTGCTTTATTATAAAGGAAGCTTAATTGCTGAAGACAGGTTAAGTATCAGCATTGTTGGTTCGCGATTGGCTTCGTTCTATGGCCTTGAGAGTGCTAAAGAATTTTCCAGCGCTTTAGCGGAAAGAGGATTTACAATTGTTTCCGGTTTGGCGAAAGGCATTGATACTTATGCTCATAAAGGAGCCTTGAGGGCAGGCGGCCGCACCCTGGCGATAATGGGAAGCGGTTTTAATAATATATATCCTCAACAAAATATAGATTTAGCTGAGGAGATTGCTAAGAATGGAGCGGTAATTTCGGAATTCCCAATTAATACGAAGCCTTTTAAGCAGAATTTCCCCCGGAGGAACCGGATTATCAGTGGTTTATCTTTAGGTGTATTGGTTGTTGAAGCAGCCAGGAATAGTGGAGCGCTTATTACTGCGGATTTTGCTTTGGAACAAGGAAGAGAAGTTTTTGCTTTGCCCGGGAGGGTTGATTCAGTTAAATCTTCCGGAACAAATGAATTGATAAAACAAGGAGCAAAGCTTGTAACTTGCGTGGATGATATTGTGGAAGAATTCGGTATGCCGGTTATCTCCTGCAAGAAACAAGAAAAACCTTTATTAAGGAAAGAGGTAGTATCTTTAAATAGTAAAGAGGAGTCGGATGTTTATAGTTTAATTTCCGATGAATCTACGCATTTAGATACTCTCGTAGAAAAGACGAGCTTGGATATTTCAAAGATATCTGGTATAATTTTGAAGTTACAATTGATGAAATTAATTAAGCAACTACCTGGAAAGCAATTTGTAAGGAGCGGTAATGAAAGATAAAAGTTTAGTCATTGTAGAGTCGCCAACAAAAGCAAAGACTATAAGCAAGATCCTCGGTAAGAATTTTTCCGTGGTTTCTTCTATGGGGCATATTATTGATTTACCTAAAAAGAAGCTTGGGGTAGATATTGAGAATAACTTTGAGGCGGAATACGTAGTTATTCCCGGGAGAAAGAAGCTCCTGGATACTTTAAAAAAAGAGGCAAAGGATAAAGACAATATCTTTATGGCAACCGACCCTGATAGGGAAGGAGAGGCAATCGGCTGGCAGCTTAAAGAGAATCTTTTTAAGAAAAAAAAGGTTTTAAGGGTTGTTTTCCATGAAATTACATCAGAAGCTGTTAACGCCGCATTCAAACACCCCAGAGAATTTGACCTAAATATGATTGAGGCGCAAAATGGCCGTAGGATATTGGACAGGATTGTAGGCTATTTCTTAAGCCCTTTATTATGGAAGAAGCTTGCGCGCGGCTTAAGCGCAGGAAGGGTGCAGTCTGTTGCTTTGAAATTGATAGTGGACAGAGAAAGAGAGATTGAAAAATTTATTCCCGCTGAATATTGGGAGATTGAAGCGCTTTTAAAGAAATCCGGTGATGCTTTTAGCGCAAAGCTGGATAAGATTGAAGGTAAAAAAGCCGAAATTAAGGCTAAGGAATCGGCAGAAGCAATTGTTAACGAGTTAAAAGAAAAGAAATTCATCGTCTCTGATGTAAAGAATACCAAAAAAAGAAGATTTGCATCCCCTCCTTTTATTACCAGCACTCTTCAACAGGAAGCATTTAACAAATTAAAGTATAATGCCACCAAGACGATGATTATTGCCCAGCAATTATATGAAGGTATAAATATAGGCAAGGAAAATCCTGTTGGCTTGATTACTTATATGCGTACGGATTCGCCGCGGGTTGCTCCCGAAGCAATAACCGAGGTCAGGAATTTTATAAGTAAGCAATTTGGAAAGGAATACCTTCCTGAAAGCCCCAATGTCTATAAAGTTAAAAAATTAGCGCAGGAAGCCCATGAAGCTATCAGGCCAACGATGGTGAAAAGCTCAGCTGAAAGCTTAAAAGAATTTCTAACTCCTGAACAATTTAAATTGTATGAGTTAATTTATAATCGTTTTGTCTCCAGCCAGATGACTCCGGCGGAATATGCTGTTATCAGTGTTGATATTGAGGCGGATAAATATTTATTTACTGCTTCCGGAAGCGATTTGGTTTTTGATGGTTTTATGGCTATGTATAAAAAGGAAGACGAGGAAGATTCTGAAGAAAAAGGCGATGAGGAGAAGAAGAAAAACAAGATTCCTGTTTTAGTAAAAGGCGATTATCTGGAATTGGCAGGGATTAACCCTTCTCAGCATTTTACCAAGCCGCCGCCGAGGTATTCCGATAGTTCTTTGGTAAAAGCGCTGGAAGAAGAAGGGATTGGAAGGCCTTCAACTTATGCTCCGATTATCCAAACGCTTATTTTGCGTGATTATGTTCGTAGGCTTAAAGGTTATTTTTCTCCTACGGAATTAGGGTTTAAAGTTTGCGACCTATTGGTTGAGTATTTTCCAAAAATAATAGATGTGAAATTTACCGCGCTTATGGAAGAGGAATTGGATGAGATTGAAGAAGGCAAATTTGACAAAGTAAAGGTTCTGCAGGAATTTTACGCACCATTTAAGGAAAAGCTTGATTATGCACAGGAGCATATTAAAAAGGAAGTTATTACAACAGATGAAGTTTGTGAAAAATGCGGTAAGCCGATGGTTGTGAAATGGGGCAGGCGTGGGAAATTCTTAAGTTGTTCAGGATTCCCGGATTGCAAATTCTCCAAGTCAATTACCACTAAAGTTAAATGTCCTGCGCCAGATTGCGGGGGAGAATTAATTGAGCGGCATTCAACGCGCGGATTTTTCTATGGCTGTTCAAATTTCCCTAAATGCACATTTACTTCGCGGACACTGCCGGAAACTAAAGAAGAGTAATGCAAAAGCACATTGAAAAGTTCATCCGTTACCTGGAAATTGAGAAGAATTATTCAAAACATACTATTTTAAATTATAATTTGGATTTGGAAAATTTTAAATTATTTGTCGGCGACCTTGAATTAGAAAAAATAGATTATCTTGCCTTAAGAAGATATCTGGCTGTTTTAAAAGAAAAGAAATTAAGCAGCCGGACGGTTGGAAGAAGGTTGTCCAGCCTGCGCAGTTTCTTTAAATTCTTAGTAAGAGAAGCTTATCTAAAGACAAACCCGATTTTAGCTCTCTCAAGCCCCAAATTAGACAAGCATCTGCCTTCTTTTATGACCGAAGAAGAGGTGAAGGGGTTAATTGAGTCAGCGTTTCCTAAGGATGAAAAAGACGAATTGAGCCTGCGTGACAGGGCTATTTTAGAGACGTTTTATTCTACGGGGATTAGGATCTCGGAGCTTGCCGGGCTTAACCAGCAGGATGTAGATTTTATCAGCGGGATTGTAAAAGTCCTTGGAAAAGGGAGAAAAGAACGTATTGTCCCGATAGGAGAAACGGCAATTATAACAATCAGGAAATATCTGGAAAAAAGAAAAAAGCAAACCGATACACTTTTTCTTAATAAAAACGGAAGCCGTCTTACAACACGCGGCTTAAGGGATATCGTACATAAATATATTTTACGCGCCGGTATAAAACAAGGAGTTTCGCCGCATACATTCAGGCATTCTTTCGCAACGCATCTATTAAACCGCGGTGCAGACTTGCGTACAGTGCAGGAGCTTTTGGGGCACGCCAATCTTTCCACGACCCAGATTTATACGCATCTTACTACGGAAAGATTGAAAAATGTTTATGATAAAGCTCATCCTCATGCTTAAATGGTTGAATTAACATAAGAATATTAAAATGTTTATTATCTACGATTTAATTTCATTAATTTTTGTTATTTTTTTTCTTCCGTTTTATCTGCTCAAAGGTAAATTCCATAAAGGATTTTCCCGCAGATTCGGGATATTGCCTAAGAGCCTTAATTTAGATAGGCCTATTTGGGTTCATGCTGTAAGTGTTGGCGAAGCAATCGCCGTAAGAGGTTTGGTTGAAGGCTTAAGGAAGAATTATCCGGGCAAGAAAATTGTTTTCTCAACTGTAACCGCAACCGGAAATAAAATCGCCCAGGAAATAATTAGGCAAGGCGATTTGTTGACATACCTGCCTTTGGATTTCAGTTTTATTATTAAAAGCGTTGTAGAAAGAATTAATCCTTCTGTTTTTATCGTCGCAGAAACCGAGATTTGGCCTAATCTGTTTACCTGCCTTCATAAGAAAAATATCCCGATAATTACTATTAACGGGAGGATTTCCGATAAATCTTTTAAAAAGTACCGCGCTATTAAATATTTATTAAAACCAATTTTAAATAAGATTACCCTTATCTGTGCGCAGACAAAAAACGATGCTAAGCGTTTTGCAGAGCTGGGAGCTAGGAAAGAAAAGATAATGGTTTCCGGGAATCTTAAGTTTGACGCAATTAATTCTTTGAGCCATGGGAAAAAAGATGTGGAGATAAAATTAAAATTAGGGCTTAAAGAAGATGATAAGCTATTTGTATGCGGTTCAACGCACCCGCAGGAGGAAGAGCAGATTATAGGGGTATACAAAAACTTGTTACACGATTTTCCCAACCTTAAGTTGCTTATTGCTCCCCGCCACCCTAATCGCGCAGAAGAGGTTGGTAAGCTTGTTTCAAAATCCGGCTTAAGAAGCGTTTTATTCTCTAAGGAGGTTTTTCCTGAGTGCTCCTGTGTTGCAAAACCGGTATTTATCCTTGATATCATCGGGAGATTGCTTGAATTTTATGCTCTTGCGGATATCGTTTTTGTCGGGGGGAGTTTAGTGAAAAAAGGCGGGCACAATATTTTGGAGCCGGCAATTTTTGGAAAACCAATAATCTTCGGGGCTCATATGTTTAACTTCCGCGATATCAAAGATTTATTTTTAGATAATAAAGCCGCTGTTTTAGTTAACGACCCGCAGGAATTAAATGTAATTGTTAAAAAGCTCCTTAAAGACAATGCGTTTGCTAATGAACTTGGAATTAAGGCTAAGAGTTTGGTTTTAGAAAATCAGGGTGCAACAGCGAGGACATTGGAATTAATAAAGAACGAATTATAAAAAACGGGTATAAATACTAATGGATAAATTTATGCTTGAGGCAATTAAGGAAGCGAAGATTGGGTTAAGCCAGGGCGGTATCCCTATCGGTTCAGTGCTTGTGAAAAACGGAAAAGTTATCGGAAGGGGGCATAATAAACGCGTGCAGGAGAAAGACCAGATTTTACACGCGGAAATTGATTGCCTGCGTAACGCAGGAAGAGTTGGAAATTACAAAGAGGTTGTTTTGTATTCAACTCTTATGCCTTGTTATTTATGCGCCGGAGCAGTTGTGCAATTTGGGATTAAAGAAGTAATCGTCGGTGAGTCAGAGACTTTTCCCGGGGCAAGAGAATTTATGGAATCAAAGGGAGTAGAGGTTATTGATTTAAACATTGAAGAGTGTAAGCAGTTGATGCGCGATTTTATCAAAGATAATCCTAAGCTTTGGGATGAAGATATCGGGAAGTTATAGGTGTAAATCTTGTTTTAAGCCCGCAGGGACGAATAATACACTTCTAAAAAAATAACATTGGAGATAAAAAATGAAAAGATTTATTTTATATTTAATCCGTTGGCAATTAAGTACCCCAATCCTTTGGTTAGTTGTAAAACAGATGGGGACGAGCCTTTATTCAACTGTTATCGCTAATTTAATTGGTGGAGCAATATTCTTCTGGGTGGATAAGTTTATTTTTACTTCTCAGGCAATAGAAGTATGGCATATTAAGGAGGGGAAGTGCGATAAGTGCGGAGTAAACTCGCATCTTTGGAGGCTGGTAAAGACAGCTGGGTACGATAAGAGCCAGTCAAAGCCGGTATTTTTATGCATGAAATGTTCAAAAGAAAAAACAGATGAATTAAGGGCGCAGGGGATACCTGTCCGGGGGAAAAGTAAATAGAAAGTAAAGCTTTGGAGAAAGGAAGTGTATTATGAATGCTATAAAAACTAAATCACTTGAGAATTTGGAACAGAAAATGGAAAATTTAGATCAGAACTCTTTAAGATACCATGTTTTAGAGAGCGCCAAGAGCTTTAAGACTTCATGGCTTGATTTGGGGCGCTCCCTTTATTCTGTTTGGAAAGATAAATTGTATAAAGATTGGGGTTATACAGAATTTGATATTTATACTGTAAAGGAAATTGGTATCAGGAAACAAACCGCGATGAAGCTTTTAAAATCATATTATTTTCTAGAGAAGGAAGAGCCCGGGTATCTGCAGAAAGAATTCTCTGAAACTGCCAATGCTGCACAGCTCCCGAGCTATGAATCCGTTGACCTTTTGCGTACGGCGAAAAACAAAAAAACTATTGATGAGGAAGATTACAATAATCTAAAGAAAGATATTTTTGAAAAAGGTAAAGACGTTAGAGAAGTAAAAAAGGATTTAACCGCAATGATTAGGCAGAGGCAGGAACTTGAGCCGGAAGAAGCCTATGAAAAGAGAAGATTTGCGACGATAAGAAGATTCCTAGGGACTTTGAAAGCGTTAAAACAGGAAGTTGAAATGTCTAAGCTTTTGCCCAGCCCGATAATCAAAGAAGCAGAGGCTCTCATTAAGAAATTAGAGTCAGAATTAGGTTAGCTCTCTAATGAATCTGCCGTCTTTTCTCGTTCAAATTAGACTTTGCTTTATGGTTTTCGCTTCCGTGCACTCAAAAATTTTTGCCGTCGGCTGCGGTTTATCCCCTTCGGGGATTTCGCCAGTAGGATTGTA